>DATLMN010000134.1:0-5934 GCA_035537255.1 Pyrinomonadaceae bacterium
AGCGAGAAATAGATTCACACACATGGAGAGCCAAAGGAAGTAGCGCAACGCAGGCTGAGCCGTCCGCCAGGCGCGCAGCAGTCCAAGACAGGCAAGCCCAATCGCCCAGTTAGCTATGATGCCGGCTGCGATGATGACATTGTCCTTCCACACCACGGGTTCGGTGGCGCGGGGAATATAGGTGGAAGAAATCACTATGCATTTATTACCTAAAAGCGCCGCCATGCCACAGTGCCCGATAATTTCGTGGGTGATGTTTACGCCCGCGTAAGCTATCACCGCAATCGCAATCACAGTGAGGCGGTCGGGTAATGCTAATCTCTGCATACAGGGCCTCTAAGTCCGGCTAGTTGCGCCACCAATTCCGAATCCATCAATGGAAACTTTGATATAGAGGATTGAATTAATCAACCTCTCAAATTCGCAGCGCCTAACGCTCGAATTAACCGGGGGCGGATACAACGTCGAAATCATTCAAGTTCTCGATGAAAGACCAGCTAACTCGCGCTCCGGTTCAATGAGTTCTTATGCCGCGATCTCCACGTACGTCGGTTCTTAGGGTCTCTTACACTTGCGATCAGTCTTCAGCTCACCGCTTTCTTCACAAGCGCGACGATCCTTGCCTCTTCCGCGACAGTCAACTCCTTCAGCGCGAAGGCGACCGGCCACAGAGCCCCTTCGTCGAGGTTCGCCGCGTCGCTGAAGCCGAAAGACGCGTACCTTGTTTTGAACTTCTGCGCGCTTTGGAAGAAGCAGACGACCTTGCCGTCCCTGGCATATGCAGGCATCCCATACCAAGTCTTCGGCGAGAGTGCTGGCGCGCTGGCTTTGATGATCTCGTGCAGCCGCTTGGCCATGGCGCGCTCCGGTTCCGGCATCGCGGCTATTGCCGCGAGCACGTCCGTTTCCCCATCCGCTTTATTCTTGTTCGCGCGCGCTTCCGCCTTCAGCTCCTGGGCGCGAGCCTTCATCGCGGCTCGTTCCTCGTCCGTGAATCCCTTGGACTTCTTGTTGATCGCGCTGGTGCTCTTGGCGGACGCTTGCGTTTCCTTCTTTGGGCTCACAGAAACCTCCTCAGATGTCGCTCATAGCGGCATAAAGCGTGAATTAACCGGGCGCGACGAACCATGATAACCAATGAGGTTTCGCGCATGAAAGCAACGCTATTCGCGCTCCGGTTGAATGAGTTGTTAGGTTCGCCTATCTAATAATTCACGCATCATAGCCTCAGTTGCATATGTGAACAATGCGACGCCACCTAAAGCAGACTCTAATGATCGGATTTTTATTCTCTCAGTTATAGCAAGTTCATGGCAAAAGATATGTCGAAGCCTAAATATTTCTTTGATATCTCCATAAGCACTAACTTTTAGACGATCTAAAGATGAAGTTCTACTTTTCAAGTCATACTCTGTTGTGTTAAGACGTTCAAGAAAATCCTGACCGATGATTACGGACATATCTCTGTTTATATCTTCCAAATTACTAATAGGAAGTAAATGTGCGATAAATTCACCAATAGTGATTTTCTTACCGTGAATTGCCAAGACATATGGCATACCAAGACTTATATCCTTAAAGTTTTTTACATTCTCTATATATGGCTCCCCAAAGTCTATTAAATCTCGAAACGCCATCCGAAAATAACCTTCCAAACAAGCCACCATACCTATTGGAAAGTATCTTAGAAGCTCGGCCCTAAAAGGGACATCACTTTTAATTTGATCTTTAGCATAAGTAAAAGCTTCAACTAATGGTTCGGCTCTTTTAATGAACTGCTCCCACCGCTGAGCACGTTTCAAGTGGCGAGACTTTCTAGACAAAATTTCTGAAATGTAATCTCGATGTTTACTCATAGTTTTAATAGACTCCAGAAGAACCTAACTATGATTAGACTGCCACGAGCGATCTAACTCATTTAGGGCGACCGTGGCCTAACTGTCCTGTTAAGGGATATATTACCGCAACTTGCTGTCTAACTGCTCTTAGAGCCATAAATTATTGCATGATTAATAAAGCAATGCAGAAGGGCGACCACGATGGCCGCCCTTCCTTAGTTCGCGATGCATATCAATGCGATGCGTTCGATTGATAGGCGTTCGTCAGGACTGTTTTGTCTGCTTTTTCCTTTCGAGCATGGTGCGCAGTTCGGCCATAGTTACGGGGCGACCGTGTGCGCCGACGATTCTTTCGACATCCAGGCCGAGTTGCTGGATTTTCTCTGCGAGTTGCACGGAGGCGTCTGTCGCTGCGGGGAGCGTTCCGTCCTGATTGACGGGAACGAGATCGGCCTCGAAGAGAATCTTTTCCTTTGGGAGATAGGCGACGAGCATCTCGTTGGCGTGCGGGCTTGGGCCAATGTCATATAGCTCTACTCTTTGACCTGCGTCGTCTGTCCAGATGCGCTTCTTATCCGTCACCAGCTCGAAGACAGGCTTGCGCTGGTTGCGTGCGAGCGCGTCCTGTGTGACGTTGAAGGGCGCGGCGGCGAGCCTTTCGATGATGCTGCGGTTGCCGGGAGTGGTGACGATGGGGATGCCTTCGGCGATGTAGCCGCGCGCGCCTCCCGCATGATCCGAATGATGATGCGTCAGGACGGAATACTTGATCGTTTTACCGGGCAGCGTCTCTTTGATCTTCCTTATCACGGCTTCGGTCGCGTTGCCGTAAGGAAAAGGCTCGGGCGCGTCAAAGACCATCACGTGATCTTTGAAGGCGACGAACATCACGTTGTAGTTCGCTCCGTTGACGTTCTGGATCAGGTAAACGTTATCGGAGAGTTTATTGATCGCACTGGCGACGGGTTGGGTGGGCGCAGGCGCGGGCGTCAAGCGCTCGAACCCCGTCGAGGGCATTTCAAACACGCTCTCTTCGGGGCGGCTGTTGAACTTCACTTCCGTGTAACTGGTCTCCTGCGCGACGCTGTTGGCGTTCATCAGGATACGACGTGTTGGAACTTTGAATTTCCCCTGATCGCGGTAATCCGTGTAAATCTGCGCGACCAGCGAATCGCCGACCATCCCGTCCGTATAGATATGTTCGTACTTGGTAAACAGGCTCGTCTGAGCATCGAAATAGAGCGCCAGTTGACGCCCGTCCGCGCGCACGTATGTGATGACGTTCTGCTTCTTTCCCTGAAACTCGTCCTCGCCGAGCCAGCGTGCGGTCGACGCCGCGTCGTAGACTTCCAGCAGGAAGAGATGCGGAAGGCGGCGTATCTGATTACGGAAAGTGTTGACAGAAGGATTGGCGACGGGCGTCATAGTCTTTGAGAGCAGATCGAAATTGAATCCTTCACTGCCCTTGATATAAGTTTTGTTCCAGCCATCGCCGCCCGGAAAACTATTTCTTATCTCGTTAAAGACGCGCCCGCCTTTCAGATCGATGACGGTCGTCTCTTCCAGAGGCGCATCCCTGTAGGGCGGATCGGGGCTCGGGCTCTGGTCTACGAAAAAGTTTTTACCGGATTCCTTGAGCGTGAAATCCTGTATGGCGCGCAGGTTTTCCAGCCCGCCGAGCGCATTGATTCCCTGCTCAAGTATCTGGCGCGCGTGCGCATAGGATTTCTCCGACGCGGTCTCTTTTTTCCCCTGCGCGAAGGCCAGGTTTGGGATCAGCGTCAATACCAGTATGAGACGTATGGCGACGAGTCTGCGGTGATTCATAGTGTAGCCTTTCTCAGATTTTGGTTTCCGGCGCGAGCGCTGCGAGCAAATTCGCAACGCCCTTGAGATTGAAAATTGGACAAAGGAAACTTGTAAAGTCGGAACTTCAGTTGGTTGATACGATCATTATCATTGAAAGGATTCCGCACCGGTGTAAAAGTTGTGTAAAAGAAGTGGTTGAGAATTAGACCGCACAGCGCCGCTCTTCTCATAAACATATGAACGCTCGTTGAAGAGCATCGCTGCTTGAAACTCACCACAGAGACACAGAGGACACGGAGGAAGCACGGAGGCTCGAAGGCCATTCAATCCTCTGTGTAATCTCTGTGTCTCTGTGGTGACAAGCAATTGACAACGCACCCAATCTCAAATTGATCCATCCCCCCAACTCTGCGAGCTTACGAAAACCATGATCTTGCTGGTATGATTCGTGTGTCCCCGAATACATAAATATCAAGCCCCTGACGACGGTCTACTGAATTTCAGTGACGAGGTGATGATCGCTATGCGTGCTCTCTTTTTACGGTTCGTGCTGTCTATGCTGCTGAGTCTGTCGTGCGTGGCCGTGCTTGCGCATTGGCACGGCAGCGCTGTGCTCGTTGATGCTGCGGCGCAATCGAACTCTGCCGAAGGCGGGTCGCTTCCGGGCTTTGATCTGGCGAGTCTTGATCGCAGTGTCGGCGCTTGTCAGGACTTTAACCGGTTCGCCAACGGCGGCTGGATTCAGAAGAACCCGATCCCGCCCGCTTTCTCACGCTGGGGTCGGTTCGAGCAGTTGAATGCCCAGAATTTGGAGGTCTTGCACAGCGTTCTGGAAGGATTGATAAAGAGAACTGATCTGGTCAAGGGCAGTAACGAACAGAAGATCGCGGATTTATATGCGAGCTGCATGAACGAGACGGAGATAGAGAGCGCGGGGCTTGGCCCACTCGCTCCGGAGCTAAAGCGCATCGCGAAAATCAAATCGCTCTCTGATCTGGAGAAGGAGGTCGCGCGGCTGCATGGCGCGAATGTTCCGGTCATCTTCGGCTTCGGCGCGTCGCAGGATTTTAAAAATTCACGCCAGGTAATTGCGACCGCAGTGCAGGGCGGACTGGGGCTGCCAGACCGCGACTACTACACGAAAGACGACGAGCGGTCAAAGAATATACGCGACGAGTACGTCAAGCACATCAACAGAATGTTCGTCCTCTCCGGCGATACACAGGAGAGCGCGGCTGCTGCCGCCAAGACCGTGATGATGATCGAGACGCGGCTGGCGGAAAATTCTTTGACGCGCGTCCAGCGGCGCGATCCGGCCTCCATTTACCATAAGATGACTATGCAGGAGTTAAAGGCGCTGACTCCGCATTTTAACTGGGCGCGCTATATGAAAGAGATCGGCATGGGGCGTGTGGACGCGATCAACGTCGCGATGCCGGATTTTCTGAAGGCTGCGGATCAGATGCTGACCAGCGTGTCGCTCTCTGATTGGAAGACCTACCTGCGCTGGCACTTGCTTCATGCCTCCGCACCGTCGCTTTCGTCAAAGTTTGTCGAAGAGGATTTTAACTTTAACAAAAAATTTCTGACGGGGACGACGGAGAACCTGCCGCGCTGGCGTCGTTGTGTGACGGCGACGGACAACGCGCTCGGCGAGGCGCTGGGTCAGGTCTATGTCGAGAAAACTTTTACGCCGCAGGCGAAGGCGCGCGCGCAGGAGATGGTCAAGAATCTGATCTCGGCGCTGCGCAGCGATCTGGCGACGCTCGATTGGATGAGCGACGAGACGCGACAGCGCGCCACCGCCAAGCTGGATGCCTTTGTGCGCAAGATAGGTTTCCCGGACAAGTGGCGCGACTACGAAGCTCTACAGGTAAATCGCGGCGCGTACTACAACAACGCCGTGTCTGCTCGCCTGTTCGAGTTTCGACGCGATGTAGGCAAGATCGGCAAGCCGCTTGATCGCAGCGAATGGGGGATGACGCCTCCGACCGTCAACGCTTACTACAATCCTTCGATGAACGAGATAGTTTTTCCGGCGGGCATTCTTCAGCCTCCGTTCTACGATCCGCAGGCGGACGATGCCTTCAACTATGGCGGCATAGGCGCTGTCATCGGCCACGAGATGACGCACGGCTTCGACGATAAGGGCTCGCAGTTCGACGCCGAAGGAAATCTGGTCAACTGGTGGACGCCCGAAGACCTGAAAAAGTTTAAAGAGCGCACGGAATGTATCGTCGCACAGTTTGACGCCTTCGAGATCGAGCCGGGACTGAACCAGACGGGC
>DATLMN010000135.1:0-2796 GCA_035537255.1 Pyrinomonadaceae bacterium
GATTTGATCGGCCAGATGTCCTGTAACCCGGCTGTAGGTGGAATCGCGAAGGGCCATCTGGTACGTGAAATCGATGCTCTGGGCGGGATTATGGGGCGTGTTATTGACCGCACAGGGATACAATTTCGCCTGCTCAATCGCTCGCGTGGGCCTGCCGTGCAATCTCCAAGAGCGCAGGCTGACAGGGCTTTGTACAGAAAAGAGATGCGGCGCACGCTCGAAGCGACTCCCAATCTTCATCTACGACAGGGCATGGTCGTCGACCTGATCGTGGAAAATGGCAGAGTCTATGGAGTCGAGCTACAGGATACGCGTCGCCTGCGAGCCAGCGCCGTCGTCGTCGCCACCGGAACATTTCTCAACGGGTTGATTCATACGGGCCGTCGAACGCACACGGCTGGACGCGCGGGCGAACCTGCATCCATCGAACTGGCTGAGAGCCTCAAACGGCTAGGTTTTCCCGTCGGACGCCTGAAGACCGGGACGCCGCCACGCCTGGACGGTCGCACAATAGACTGGGATGCCTTCGAGCCGCAGCTTGCGGATGAACGCCCAGTTCCCTTTTCATTTGCCACGGAAAGCATTGAGCAGCCGCAAATCACCTGCTTTATAGGCTATACGACCGACGTTGTACACGCTGCGATCCGCGCCAATATACATGAATCGCCTCTTTATTCCGGCAAAATCAAGGGCGTTGGGCCAAGATATTGTCCCTCGATTGAGGATAAGGTCGTCAAATTCGCGGACAAAGACCGCCACCAGCTCTTTCTGGAGCCGGAAGGACATGACACGAACGAAGTCTATTTGAATGGTTTCTCAACTTCCCTGCCCGCGGAGCTTCAACAGGAACTGGTGCGTATGATTCCTGGGATGGGCGAGGCTCGTATCATCAGACCCGGTTACGCCATCGAATATGACTACATAGACCCGCGTG
Organism: Pyrinomonadaceae bacterium; assembly: GCA_035537255.1. Taxonomy (GTDB): domain Bacteria; phylum Acidobacteriota; class Blastocatellia; order Pyrinomonadales; family Pyrinomonadaceae; genus DASQYE01. Next base: position 935 of record DATLMN010000135.1, read on the forward strand.
AGCTCACCCCTTATCTTGAGACGGTTCGCCTTAAAGGGCTTTTTAACGCCGGGCAAATCAATGGGACGACGGGTTATGAAGAGGCCGCCTGCCAGGGCCTGATCGCCGGGATTAATGCTGCTTTGAGCGTCCAGGGGCGAGATTTGCTCCGGCTCAAGCGCGAGGAATCATACATCGGCGTCCTGATCGACGACCTGATCACGCAGGGAGTCGATGAGCCTTATCGTATCTTCACTTCACGCGCCGAATATCGCCTTGCCCTGCGTCACGATAACGCGGATACGAGGCTCGCGCCCTACGGTCAAAAGATAGGGCTGGTCGGGGATTCGGATTGGGAGCGTTTTAATCAGAAACAGGATCGCCTTGCCCGTCTGCGCCTGGCGCTAGACCATACGCGGCTCAAACGCTCAGATGTCGTTTATTCTTCTCTTTCCAGGATGCTCGGCGTTGACCTCGGGGATTCGATCACTCTGGCCCAGTTGGCACAACGCCCGAACGTCAATCCGGCTATGATTCAGGGACTCTTGCCCTCAGATGTGCGCTCCGACGTGAACCTGCGCGAGCTGGAAACAGCCCTCGCCGACTCGCTTTACAGTGGCTATATAGAGACCCAACGCGCCGCTTTTGAACGCCTGCATCAACATGACGGGCTGTTGATTCCCGTTAATTTCGATTTCAACGCAATCGGCGGCCTCTCCCACGAGATGGTCGAGCGTCTTGAGCGTGCCCGACCGCAAACCTTCGGCCAGGCCAGACGCATCCCCGGCCTGACCCCTGCTTCAATCTCTACTTTGCTGGTTCACCTCAACATTCAACGGGCCGCTTAGTTTGCGGCCCACAATGTTTCACGTATCCCCAACTTCGACTTTACGCCACGTGAAACACGCTTTCGTGGCTTATCCGTAAAAATGTGGTACGTGAAACCTTTTAGCCCATGAAAAATGTGGCATGTGAGACAGTCTTGTGTTAATTTACGAGCCATTCGGCAAAAGGATGGGTTAAGGCTCGCAAAAATGGCTAAAACCATCGCAGTGGCAAACCAAAAAGGGGGCGTCGGTAAAACCACCACAGCGGTGAATCTGGCTGCGGCCCTGGCCGTATCGGAAGTGCGCGTGCTCCTGGTTGATGCCGACCCGCAAGCCAACGCCACCTCAGGCGTCGGCATACAGCGCGGAAGTTTCCGCCGCAGTCTTTACCACGGCCTCGTCCTGGACGAGCAAATTTCCAACATCATTCAGAACACAGAGCTTCCCCTTCTGAAAGTTATACCTGCGGATAAGAACCTGACCGGCGCTGAAGTGGAGCTGGTGGACGCGGAAAAACGTGAATACAAGCTTAAAGAGGTTTTGCGCGGTCTGGAATTTGAATATGACTACGTTATCATAGACTGCCCGCCCTCTCTGGGTCTCCTGACCTTAAACGCCCTGACAGCCGCAGATTCCCTGCTCGTGCCTATTCAGTGCGAGTATTACGCGCTGGAAGGTGTGACGGAGTTGTTTGATACGCTGGCACGCATCCGGCGTGTTTTGAATCCGAGTCTGACCATAGAAGGTCTGCTGCTGACCATGTACGACGAGCGGACTAATCTCTCTGCGGCAGTTGCTTCCGATCTACGCGATTTCTACGGCCAGCAGGTCTTTGAGACAGTGATTCCGCGAAACGTGCGCTTGGCAGAAGCGCCCAGTTACGGTAAGCCTATTATTTTGTATGACATACGCTCGCGCGGAGCGGAAAGCTACCTTCAATTGGCAAAGGAGGTTATGGCTCATGACAAGAAGAGTGTTAGGGCGGGGCTTGAGCGCGCTGCTGTCGGATACAGCACCGACAACTAGCGAAGAGCTGCTCGAAATAGACATAGACCT
>DATLMN010000136.1:0-25698 GCA_035537255.1 Pyrinomonadaceae bacterium
TCAAGCATTACCTTCTTATTATTGCTGGGCTTTGTCAGCCTGGCTGCGGGTCAGGCTGGTCGGCGTCCGAATCTGACGGATGCGCGCGGCGTCGCGCTCAGCATCGTCGCCGCCAGAGAAGAGAATCCGGAGCTGCCTATCACGGCACAGGACATCGCCGTGTTCGAGAACGGCGTCGAGCAGCCGATAAAAAACTTCGCGCCGGACGCTTCGCCTGCACGCATCGTGTTGTTGGTCGATAACTCTCTGACGCTGCGCGCAGACGTGGAAAAATTAGAGACGGCGGCGCGCGAGTTCGCCTATGAAATCTATGACGGCGATCAACTGCTGATCGTCGGTTATGACGAGGAAGCAGAGATCGTCTCGGACTGGACAGACGATGCGAAAAAGATCGAAGCCTCGCTCAAAAGTTTTCGCAAAAAAGGTGAGCCGCATCTATTCGATGCCTTGAAGGCGGCGGCGGAACAGGGGCTCTCTGCCTTTCTTAACAAGACACAAAAGCTCGTCATCGTCGTCATCGGCGACGGGCTTGACAGAGTCAGTAAGACGAAATTTGAAGACATCCTGGCCCAACTGCAAAAGCAGAACATCACAGTCTATGCTTTGCAGATTCCGGACAGGACGGGAGGAGCGCTGCGCCGCGATCAACCCAAACCGACGCGCGTCATAGAGAAACTGGCTGAAGGCACGGGCGGGCGTGTCTTTCCGCTCAACCAGCCGCGCGAGGCAGCGCAGGCGATCTGCGACGAGCTGCGTAAGAACCGCTACGTGATCTCGTATGTGCCGACGGGCGCTGCCTACGGCGAGCCGCGCCGCCTGCTCGTCGTCGCCGATTCCGGCATCAGCGTCCGCTTTAAAACCAACCAACCGCCCATTCAATAACGAGACGACACATTTTCCGGCTCGCGAAGCTAAATGTTGATGACTCCTGGCAGCATTGCTAATTCCCTTATCACTTTGGTTCTGCCTCTATAATCAGAGTTCGGAAAGCCCATCACATATAGTGTTAGTGCATTTCTTGAAATCGTCACTTTGCTTGCAGCTTTCAAGCATGCCTGTTCTTAAACAATAATAGCCTGCTCCACCAGAACCGAGCCTGCACTGAGTAAAGCTACAAGCACCTGCCCTTTGACTAATTGAGAGATTAGCCTTGATAAATTTTGGAGCATCTTTAGGAATAAATGATACTAGCCTATGATTATCACTTCTCGTCCATGTTGATTCATCTTGAAAAATGATATGGCTCACCACTACCTCGATACGAAAGTCGCCGCTAAGACTATCGTCTTTAAGCAACGGCTTCGCAGCTTTTGCGAGGGAGATAATGGGAAATTCTATTTCCCTCTCGCTGGCCTCTGGAATGCCGCCGGACAAAGCTATCAAGGGGGTGTCCCCTTGTGCGAGAGTATTTTCAGGATTCTGTTGGCTGGATAAGAACCACGTCAGGCGAACAGATGTGACCGCCGTTGAAGTTTGATTCTTTAGTAAGACCTTTGTTATTGCCGCTTTGTCGCTATCTGAAACAACACTTTTTACAATCACAGGTATTGTTCTGAAGTCCTTACCAAGATAGGGCGAAAAGCCTATTGTCCAATCTCCTTTTGGTAAAGGTGCGTCCGATTTTTGTCCGCCACAACTGAGGCTCTGATTAACAGACAAAGCCAGACAGATCAAAAGGGAGAGCATCGTGAAGGTTGAGGTTTTAGCTAAAGAGGTCATGGACTGTCTCCTTTCGTGAGAAGAAGGGATCACTTAATTGATGAACGAATCCAGTTGCGCCGATGACGCTCACTGATTAACCACAACCAGCATATTATCGGAAAAAGATGATGTCAAGAAAGACGAATCTGCCTTAGCACGACTACTGCTGCGCCCTTCCCTGCTTCTCGCCGGTTAGCGAACATCATTTTTTCTTTCTTGAGTAGATATAGAACATGACCGTCATGATGATGAGGAGCAGCAGCTCCATCAAGATGAAGAGGTCGCGGTCGAATCTTCTGTCTTCGTCGAAGGCTGCGGAGTAGACGAAGAACGTGCCGACGGTGAGTCCGACCGCCAGCCAGATGATTTGACGTTTCGTATCCCACATGGCCCTTCAATCCCTTCAGCCTATTTCGTATTGCCACGGATTATGACACACTCGGGCGCGACGCCGGACTCAAATGCTCGCGGCCTTCTGGGCCGAGCTTGACGCCGCAGGTTGGCACGTCGCATTTCCTGTATATACTCTGTCGAAGACCCGGAGAGCGAGCGCCCCCGGCTCGACGGGACTTTTCCGGCGAGAGGAGAAATCTTCTTATGTATTGTCCACATTGCGGCCAGCAACAGGCTTCGGATGCTTTGCGCTTCTGCTCGCGCTGCGGATTTCCGCTCGGCGTCATCGCAGAGGTGTTGGCCCAGGGCGGAACGCTCTCTACGCGCGAACCGGAAGGTCAGGGTTTGAAGATGTCGCCGCGACAAAAGGGGATACGACAGGGCGCGATGTTGATGTTGAGCGCCTTGCTGATCGTGCCGCTGATAATCTTCGCCGTCATCATTCTAGATTCGGACGCGCTGATCCCGCTCGTCCCGCTCTCCGCCATAGTCTGCGTCGTCGGCGGAATGTTGCGCATCGCCTACGCGCTCATGTTCGAGGACGCCGGGCCGTCGCAGCGCTTCGCCTCTAATTTTTCAATGCCCGCGCAATTAAATGCGCCCCTGCGCAATCAGGCGCTTCCTCCTGCACAGGGCACGCCCGTCACGGATTGGCGGCGTCGCACGGAGACGGCCGAAATCATCCAACCGCCGAGCGTCACAGAGAACACCACGAAGCTGCTCGATAAAGAACAGGGATGAGGGCGGAGGGATGCGGGATGAAAGGGAGGATGATTCGAGTTGAATAATTTCTTATTCATCCCTCATCCCTCCGCCCTCATCCCTAACTTTTTAAGTCGTTCTGCTGCGGCGAGCAGCGTAGAGTCTTTTTTGCAGAAACAGAATCGCACTTGCTGTGCGCCGAGTTCAGGGTGGCTGTAGAAGCTTGAGCCGGGAACGCAGGCGACGCCTATGTCGCGTATCAGGTGGCGTGTGAATTCAACGTCCGAAGGGAAACCGAACGCGCTGATGTCCGTCATGATGTAGTATGCGCCGTCCGGGCGAAACGTGCGAAAGCCTGCCTCTTCGAGGACGGGCAAGAGCAGGTCGCGACGCGCGAGGTATTCCGATTGAAGCTTGGCGTAGTATTCCGGCGGAAGCGATAAGGCATACGCGCCCGCCGCTTGCAGCGGAGCGGCAGCGCCGACCGTTAAGAAATCATGTACCTTGCGAATCGCATTCGTAATCGAAGGCGGCGCTAAAACGTAGCCCACGCGCCAACCCGTGACCGAATATGTCTTCGACATAGAGTTGACGACCACAGTCCTTTCACGCATCCCTTCAAGCTGCGCCATAGAGATATGCTGCGGCGCAACAGTAGCAGTAGCGTCGTCGCCCGCGTCTCGCGGATAGATGATGTGCTCATAGATTTCATCCGTAAAGCAGAGCGCGTCGTATTCACGACAGAGCGCGGCGATAAACTCCATCTCGTCGCGCGTAAAAACTTTGCCCGTCGGATTGTTCGGGTTACAGACGATGATCGCTTTGGTGCGCTCGTTAAAGGCCGCGCGCAGCTCTTCACGGTCAAACGTCCAATCGGGCGCGCGCAAAGATACGTAGCGCGGTCGCGCGTCGGACAAAATCGCATCGGGCGCGTAGTTCTCGTAAAACGGCTCGAAGAGAATGACCTCTTCGCCCGGATCAACCGTCGCCATCATCGCGGCGATCATGCCTTCGGTCGAGCCGCAAGTGACTGTGATCTCCGTCTCCGGGTCGATCTCAAGGCCCAGATACCACTCGGTCTTGCTCGCAATCGCCTGCCGAAAATCTCGCGCTCCCCAGGTGATCGCGTATTGATTGATGTCGTCCTGGATGGCCTGCATGGCGACGCGTTTGATGTCGTCGGGCGCGGCGAAATCCGGAAACCCCTGCGAGAGATTGACGGCTCCGTATTTGATGGCCTCGCGCGTCATCTCGCGTATCACGGATTCCGTAAAGAGACTCGCCTTACGCGAAACGTAGTTGGGCGGTTGCTGCTTGGGTGATGTCATAATGAACTCTCACAAAAATCCTGGTGTGACGGATGATACTTTCCGTAAACCTTAGGCAGCAGATGCTCTCATAGAGGCAGCAATGATGGCAACCGCCCTCGCCCGCGCGCGCATCTGTTTGAAGAGCGCGAGACGGCTTGGCGCATTCCAGGCTGTTGCCGCCCGCAGCGACGTTGACTTGATCGGGGATTTGGAATACAAGCGCATCGTTAGTTTGACTCTCTCTCTGTAGGCCTCTCCCGCACTCTGTAAGCGTTTGGCCCATTGGAGGTGGCTGATGGAAAAAAGGGAACGAAACGTCCGGCTCAAAGGCCGAGCCATGATGCTCGCCTCAGGGTTCATTGTGCTGGCCTGTATCGCCGGACTGGTCGCTTCCGTCTCGCTCGCAGGGCAGAAAAATTCCAACCGGGTCATCTCCAAAACCATCATCCGGCGCGCCAAGAAGGTCTCCAACAACAATCAATCTAACCGGGGAACGAACGCTGGCGGCGCGCAGAACGCTAACACAGGGTCATCCAACTCAGGCGGCGGGCAAGCGCGGCCCGCCTATCAGGTAGCGCCGCCACGCTCCGACGTGCTGCTCGAAAAAATCATGACCCTCGACGGCAAAGAACTCGCGCCCGATGTCGTCGAGCCCATCGGAGCGGAGATTACCTACAAGACATTTTTCACCAACAAAGGCAATGCTCCCTCGCGCAGCCTGAACATCATCGACCCGATCCAGGATCGAACGGATTTTAAGCTCGGCAGCGTCGTTAACGAGCTAGCCACCACGGGACTGAAAGTGACGGTCAGTTATTCCAGGGACGGCGGAGAGAATTGCGATTATACGCCCGTGGACGGAGGCGGCGGCGCGCCCCCTGGCTTTGATCGCACGGTCAACGCCGTCTGCTGGTCGTTCAGCGGCGACCTCGGCTTTACAGCGCCGAACAACTCTGGCAGCGTCAGCTACATCGGACGAAGGCGATAGATTGCCGCCGCAGTTGGAGTATAATGCTCGAAGAGCGGCGCGCTCCCTTTGGTGATTCATGCGAGCCGTGTCAGTTGAGGCGAGTCTGAGAAAGAAAAGAATGATCTACGGCGTGATCAGAAAAGTTGAAGCCCTGACGCTCTGTCTGCTTTTTGTGGCCAGCACTTTGCTGTGGCCCTCCACTGCCGCAGCGCAGACCGTGGCTCCTGTGCAGACCGGCCGGGGCATACAGAATGCTCGCGCTCTAGATTCATTCTTCGGCGCGCTGGCCGCCGCCAAAACACGTCGCCGCATAGAGCCCGTGCGCGTCATGCATTATGGCGATTCGCATACGGCCGCCGATATTTTGACCGCGCAGATTCGTCGTAGCCTTCAACGCGACTTCGGCGACGGCGGGGCAGGCTACATGTCCGCGCGCAATCCTTTCAGCACGCCACGACGCGGCGTCGTCTCGGGCGCAACCTCCGGCTGGTGGATTGACGGCGTCGGCAAAGGCGGCGCGACCGACGGCATCTACGGGCTCGCAGGCTTCAGTCTCAGCACGGATAAAGCGGACGAGCGCGCATGGGTCGAGACGGCCTGCAATCATTTTGAGATTTACTATCTGCGCCAGCCCGGCGGCGGCCGTATGGATATTACAGTCAACGGCACGAGCGTGCTGGAACAGCCCCTCTCTCTGCAATCGGACGCGCCTTCGCCGGACTACTTCACTTTCGATTCGCCAGCAGACCGCATCCAGCGCATAGAGGTGCGAACGCTTGGGCCAGCGGGCAAGGTACGCCTGCTAGGCATTGTCACGGAGCATATCGCTCCGGGCGTGACCTATGATGTGCTTGGCATCAACGGCGCGCGCGCGACACGGCTTTTGAGCTGGAACGATACGGCGTTCGTCGACAATATTGTCCAGCGCAAGCCTGATCTGATCATCGTCGCTTACGGGACGAACGAAGTGACCGACACGGATTGGAGCATAGAATCTTATCAACGCATGTTCGCCAGTATCCTCAGACGCTTTCGTCGCGCCGCGCCGCAGGCTTCCATCCTTGTATATGGCCCGCCGGATCGCGCCGACAATCAACTGGCCGTCAGCAAGATGCCCGCCATGATAGAGGCGCAGCGCCGTGCTGCTCTTGAGGTCGGCGCTGCATTCTGGAGTTCGTACGCGGCGATGGGAGGCTCTGGCTCTATGGATAGCTGGGCGGCACAGGGCCTGGGCCAGGGCGACCGCGTGCATCTGACGAAAGACGGTTATATCAGGATGGGCGACATGTTCTACAACGACCTGATAGAGGCTTATAAGCAGTGGCCCGTGCGCCAGCGCCGCACCGCTGTACAAAAGCGAGGCGGCTAAGCCTTCCTCCGTCAATAGTCCTAGCCATTCAGCCTCCTCTTTCTGTCCGCCTTCGCAAAAGAGTTTAACTCTTCTCGTCTTAGGCGGTTGACGGCAAGCGGACGGCTTTTGTATAGTCGCGCTGATGCCGAATGCAGTCGGGCCTTTTTCAGACCCTTCCGGGTTAGCAGGCGCACCGCACAGAGATTCTCTAAAAGTTCGGCGTTACCGATTCAAGACGATTGAAGATTTTTCCCGCGAACATCAAAAGGGGGCAGCGCATTCTGCGCAGGCTTAACCGTTAGTATTCGCGACCCGTGCTCGAAACCTTTACCCGCAATGGGCCCAAAAGTTTTGAGCGCGTCAAACATAAACTTATCGCGTCCGTCAGAGGTGAAGAGCCAAAGGCGGCGCGCTTCTCAAAGGCGGCCTCGAAAATAGAAGTGTTGGCCCAAGCCGTTCTCCGGTTTCACTTCCAGCAACCACTCGAAGATAGAACGCGCCGCCGCAGGTCATCAGTCTAACAAGTGCTTTTGAGTCCCGAAGTGTTCGGACTGGCGAAACTCCTCCATCCGCTCGCCAATGTTATTGGCCCACGCGCGCGGCAGCGTGCGAGCCTTCTGGAATTTAACTGGAATTTAAGTCGCGTGCGCCTTTTCTATAAAAGATAGTCGTCGGGTTTTGTAAGGGAGTATCGGGGATGTTCTTTACGAGCGGCAAGTACATGATCTTTCTCGCCGTGGTGTTCTTCGTCTACTGGCTGGTGGCGACGCCGCGCCGTCGTGTGCCTGTGCTGCTGCTGCTCGGGGCGAGCTACTATTTCTACGCGCTCTGGAATCCACGTTTCCTCGCGCTGCTGTTTCTCATCTCCACGGTTGATTTTCTGACGGCGCGTTTCATCGACGCCAGCGAAAGCACACGCAAGCGCCGCTTGCTCCTTTGCACGAGCATCCTTGTGGACATTGGCGCGCTCTTTACTTTTAAGTATTTCAACTTCTTCTCCGGCTCTTTGACGGAGCTGCTAAACAAATTCGGCTGGCAGGCTTCGCCACTGCTGCTTCACGTCATCTGGCCGCTGGGTCTGTCGTTCTTCACGTTCCGCTCTTTGAGCTACGTGATAGACGTTTACCGCAAGACTTTAAAACCGACCGGCCGTTACTTTGATTACCTGGCCTTCGTCTCGTTTTTCCCGACTATCGTCGCCGGGCCGGTCGTGCGCGCCAAAGAACTCCTGCCGCAGTTTCGCGAGCGCCCCGCTCTGACGAGCGAAGAAGCAGGACACGCGATCTTTCTGATCATGCTCGGCCTGGTCAAAAAGATTGCTGTTGCGGATTACTTGGCGAACAATCTGGTGGGACGCGTTTTCGATCAGCCGCAGCTTTATTCTTCCGTCGAGACGCTCTTTGGTATCTACGGCTACGCGCTGCAAATCTATTGCGATTTTTCTGGCTACAGCGACATCGCCATCGGCTCGGCTTTGCTTCTCGGGTTCAAGCTGCCCATAAATTTCAATTCGCCGTATCGCTCACAGAGTTTGCCGGATTTCTGGAAGCGCTGGCACATCACGCTCTCTAACTGGCTGACGGATTACGTCTACTTTTCCATCGGCGGCCTGCGTAAGCGCCCCTTTAATCTCTATCGCAATGTCGTGCTGACGATGCTGATCGGCGGCTTGTGGCACGGCGCGGCCTGGACGTTCGTCATCTGGGGTGGAATGCACGGGCTCGGACTGGCGGTCAATCGCTGGTGGGATATTCGGCGACGACAACAGAAGAGAAAGCCTAGACAGGAGTGGTGGATCAAAGCCATCTGCATTGTTGCCACGTTCCACTTCGTCTGCCTGACGTGGGTCTTTTTCCGCGCAGCCAGTTTGCAGCAGGCTTGGGATGTAATCAGTCGGCTTGGAGCTTTAAAGTTTGAGACGGCGAATCTAGCCTGGCCCGTCGTCGCCGTCCTCTGCGCAGGATATTTATCGCACTGGTTTCCTGTGGGCGCTTTGGACAGATTGCGCGGCGGTTTCCTGTGGCTGCCCGCGCCCGTGCAGGCCGCTTTGATCTTGTCCGTCGCCGTCGGCCTCTACTATCTGTCGAGCGTCGAAGTGCAATTCATCTACGGTAATTTTTAGCTGAAAAGAGAAAGCCCTGACCTCATCATGTTGCGCCTGGGATTAAATAAAAGAGAAAGTGACGGCCCATCCGTCGTTGCCGTCAAAAGCGAGCCTCAAGCAGCCGCCGTCAAAAGCGTTGACGAGGCCGCACCGGAAACGTCTGTCGCCGCCGCTTCTGCCGATCAAGCGAAGCGCACGCGCCACATCCTTTTGACGAAGCCCGCGCAGACCATCCTGCTCGTCTTCATCTTCGCCTCGCTGCCAGTCTTCGTGCCGCGCCTCGCCAGATTTCGCGAGATGCTTCCCAACCCGCGCGAGCTTGTTTCCTTCAAAGGGAGCGAAGCGCCCGCGCCTGCCGGCGATATACCGGGCGGCTCGCAGGCGAGCGCCGATCAGACTTTCGCTTCCACGGGCTCAAGCGCTCCCGTCATCGTCGGCGCGGATCATCCTGTTGAAGACCCTGCGAACGCGCTCGACGCCTTTTACGCTTCACTTGCGCGCACGGATGCGCGTGCGCCCGGCGCGATCACGCGCATCACGCATTACGGAGATTCGCCGATCACCAACGACGGCATCACCAGCACTGTGCGTCGCCTGATGCAGACGCGCTTCGGTGATGCCGGTCACGGATTTATTTTGGTCGACCGCCCCTGGGCCTGGTATGGGCATGATGCGATCAGTTTTACGCCGAGCGGCGGGTGGAACAGTGATGCGCTGATGAATCCGAAGATCAACGACGGCGCGCTCGGGTTAGGAGGCGTGACGTTTCGCGCCAGCGGGCCGGGCAAGTACACACGCTTTGGCCCCGCGAGTCAGGGCGAGACGGGCAAGAACTTCTCGCGCATGGACGTTTACTATTTGCAGCAGCCAGGCGGCGGCCAGTTCAGCGTCGATGTCAACGATAGCGACTCGCAGATCGTCTCGACCCGCAACGATGTTACGCGCTCGGGCTTCTTCGAGGTCAAAGCGCGGCAGGCGGGCGCGAACAGCTTTGATATAAAGACCGTGGACGGCGAGGTGCGTCTCTTCGGCGCGGTGTTGGAGAACGACGGGCCGGGCGTGGTCTACGACAGTCTGGGCGTCAACGGCGCTTATGCTGGCCTGCTGGTCTCGACCATGAATCAGGCGCACTGGATGGAGCAGTTGCAGCACCGCAAGCCCAATCTGGTGATCATCAATTACGGGACGAACGAAAGCCAGTACGCCACGCCGGAGCAGTTGGTGCGTTACGATAAAGACCTGCGCGAGGTCGTGCGCCGCGTGCGCGAGGCGCTGCCCGGCATCAGTATCATGATCGTCTCGCCGATGGATCGCGGCCAGATGGCTCCGGGCGGCAAGATCATCACCAAGCCCTCTATTCCGATGATCGTCGATCTTCAAAGGCGCGTCGCAATGGAGACCAACTGCGCTTTCTTCAACACCTACGCGGCAATGGGCGGCGACGGAACAATGGCGAAATGGGCCGCGATGCCCAAGCGCCTTGTCCGCAGCGACCTCACGCACCCGACCGCAGAGGGCGCGGAGATCGTCGGTCGCCTGATCTACGAAGCGCTCTTCGACGGCTACACGAAATACCGTGGTCGGACGGGCAGTCAATCGCTGATCGCGCAGGACAAGAGCCAGTAACGTACGTGCTGTTCTGAAACCGCGTCAAAGAAAAAAGCCACCCGCAAGATCATCTTGCGGGTGGCTTTAGTTTTAGCGATGGCTAAGATTAGCGTCATTACGGCCGATGTAATTAACTTGTTAGGACTGAGCATGCGGCGCTATCCAACTATGCGCCAACTACCTGTCGTTGACCACTTCGCCCCTGGATTTAATGCCAGCTCTCTCCACTCTATGTTCAAAAAATCAGTTCCCCGCTTACGCGGGCTCCTTAGTATTTCTATGACTTCATAGTGATTGGACATATTATGCTCTAGCTCATCCGCGCAAACACCGACACTTCCCGCCCCGCATACAATTAATCTGGAACTTTCCAGCGTTGACGCCCTTAAGTCCTTCACACTTGTCTCCCGAACTTGAGGCTTATGTTTATGCCCATGAAGAACAATGTCAAACCCTAGCTCCTCCAACTTACGTTCCACGAATCCAGCATCTCGTATCGTTGAAAGATCGGTCCACATTTCTAAATCATCTGTTCTGACTATCGGCTCTGGAAACGGATGAAGATGATGGTGGAAAAAGGCTAAGCGCACAACATCCTTTGTTGCTTCATGGTCCTCTAACAACTCTTCAGCCGCTTCAAGCTGGCGCAAACCAATAAACCCATAATGATGCTGTGCATTCTCATAAATACAGGAGTTAAAACCAACAATCGTAATTTTAGAATTCAGATCATGGTAAAAACTTATTAAGTCTTTGGGGGCTGGTCGTTCTTTATAAAAAGCAAGTTCACCTTCTATTTTCGGGTATCTCTTCTTGAAAATATCTTTGCCATAAAATGAGATGAGAAAGCCTATATAATTATCAAATCGTTGACTTGTATCAACTCTGTCGCTTCCCCAGTGAATATCGTGGTTACCTGGGACGATGAAAACTTTTTCTTTGTTAACATTGAGTGCTCTACAAACTTCATTTAAAAATTCCTCAACCAACTCGAATTCTTTCTTTTCACCCTGATAAGTTAGGTCGCCAGAGACTATAAAATGAAGCCTATCATGCTCCTGCATAAAATGGGCTCTTCGCGATGAAAACTCATCTATTATGTGTTCTGTCAAAGAGCGAGAGTATTGGTCACGGACAAAGCGATGCATGTATTGTTCTCCCCTCCAACCGAAATGAAGGTCTGAGAGATGAACCAACAAAGGTAAATTATTGGCTCCCGGCGTAACTTCGGTCGAAAGGTCGAACTCTTTTATTTCTACACGTCTGATTAATTGATCGGCTTCACTTCTAAGCAAGTTTGCCAGTTCAACTGCAAGAGGAGTCCTAAAACCAGCCTTGCCAAATATCTCTAATTGGTCAGCGCCTGAACGAAGACTTTTCGGCGAAGTTGCAATCTTGCCAGCAGCTATATAATGTTTTTTTGCAGATTCAATATCACCAAGTGCGAAGAAGGATTCTCCAAGAAGAATCTCATCCCACTCATTGAATTTTGTGTCGTCATTACTTTCAATGAGTTCGATCAGAGCTTTATATATAGATACTCCTACCTCGGGTGACTCTGGTTCCCGCAGTATGCTCATTGCGGCCTGATTAACAAGCATATACGAATTATTCGGGGATATAATCGCGCCCTTGGAATAGCACTCTGACGCCTCTTCATATTTCATCTGCCGTTTATATAAGCCGCCCATCATGCCGAGCGTCTCAGGGTCATCCGGGTTAAGATCAAGCGCACGCTTGTAACATTCCAGTGCCTCGGTTTGATATTCGAAGTCTAGTTTGCTCAAATGCCAGCCAAGCTCTCGTTGAAGCTCAAAATCCGTAGGCCGTAGAGCTGTCGCTGTCCTCAAAACTTCTACGGATAAGTCCCATCTATTGAATTCTGAAAGCCGCTTGGCAAGAGTGAGTAGTCGAAATGGCGGTAGGGGGGCTAGTTTCTGAGCCCATTTCCATATCGCGATCAACTGGTCTAAATTCTGAGCGCGTTCTATCCTTCCCTCTAACTCTTTTTCGAATTCGACAGGGTCTGCCTTGGGGGTGACGGCGATTCCAACATTCTCTAAAAAAAGGCGTATAGGGTTTTCTGAAAAACTTACGGCAGGGTTGGAGAGTATATTAATAAGCTGGTTTTTCGCCCTTTCAAGACCGCTTTCATCAAGTGAGTAGTAGAAGACCCTCTGGCTGGAAATATCGAATGGGATGCGCGAACCCTCAACAGCAATTAGTAAAGTGCCACCGTTGGAAATTGCTTGGCGTATACCCAACTCATAAAAGACATTTTCATTAGGTATACTTATATCAGCAAGAACCACATCAGCTTCTAAAATCTCCGTAAGATATTGGTGGGTAATAATGCCACTCTCATTCGTTTCATCTATGCGGAAGACATCCCACCCTGCCGCCTCCCCGGCCAAGCGGATCAGATTCTGATATATGTGATCAAAGTCAATCGTTTCTATGCTGTGGTCAGGCATAGCCGGTCTAATACCAAAAGGCATAATCACAAAGAGTTTGGGCATGATGAGGACCTCCGTTATTGATTTAAGTATCAGGAGGGTGTTTCCTGTTCGGCGGCCTGGCGACGCAGTTGATCTATGATCGAGCGCACAGCGGGTGCGAGGCTTCCTTCCGGCGCAAGCTGTAGATACTTCTCGTAGGCTTCGACGGCCTCTTTGTACTTCTCCATCTTTTCATAGACCGCGCCGAGCAGTTGGTAAAGCACGGGCTCTGTGTCCAACAACTGCTCTATGGCGGCGCGAAATTCTGTGGCCGCCTCTTCATTCATCCCTCGCTCTTCGTAGATGAGAGCGAGACCCGTGTGCGCTTCGGGCTGAAAGCCGCGCGCCTCGCGGATCGAGCGGCGAAAGGATGTGATGGCCTCGTCTATAAAGGCCGCCATCCGCTGGATGCGTCCTTCGACCGCGCTTGCTTCAGGGTAGACGGGGCGCGCACGACGCGCCAGCGCAATCTGATCCAGAGCATCCGTGTACTGGTTAAGATCGAGCAGGATGCGCGCCAGTCCGACGCGCGCCGCAGGATAGAGGGGGCGAATCTTTAACGCGCTCCTGTAAACGTCAGCCGCTGCTTTTCTGGCTTCATCATCTTTCGCCTTCTCGCGCGCAGCTTCGGCCTCCTGAAAGAGAATCTCCGCCCTGTCGGTCGTCTTCGCAAGCGCGACTTTTATCTCGCCGCGCTGCGCCGCAAGTACAGGCAGCACCTTCTCTTTAAATCCAGCAGCGCGCACGCGCAAGGTGTGACGGCCCGCAGTGATGTTGTTGATCGCCAGTTGACCCGAAGCATCCGTCGTGCCCCGACGAATTTCGTCTAGCCAGACCGCCGCCTCCGGCTCAGTCCGTACGACGATTGCCTTCGCCGCCGCAGAAGCAGTAGGAGCTGCCACAGTCCTTTTTCGCTGCGCCGCTGCGTCCTGCGCGCCGGACAGGAAAACACAGAGCGCTACCAGCGCCGAAATGACGAGAGAGCGATTAAAACAATTGGAGGTCTTCTGCAAAGCGGTGTTCACCATAAATCCCTTGATTGATAGACAGCTTGAGCCTTCATTCGCGATCTGAATAACTCATTGTCTAATGCTTATTCTTCATCCTCATTGCCGGTCACGCGACGCACGCGGACGCTGTTGTTTGCGGCGTGCTGTCCGGCGCGCGAGCCGACTTCGGCGCGGAATTGGCCGTTGTCATCGTAGAGACGCTCGTATTGAAGCGTGTTGCGCACGACGCCTTGCACATAACCGCGCGTCTCTTTGAAGGGAATCGCTTCGGCCCATTCGTCCATCTCAAGGGGCAGTGTGGCGCGCCACTGGACGACGCGGCCGGGCCCTGCGTTGTAGGCCGCTGCGACATACTCTATGCGCCCGTACTTGTCCAACTGGTCGCGCATATAGCCCGTGCCGAGCTGTATGTTCAGACGCGGCTCGTAGAGCGAGTCAGCCGTAACGGTGCGATCAATTCCGTACTTTCTGGCGACGGCCGCTCCCGTCGGAACCAGCAATTGCATCAGCCCGTACGCCCGCGCAGAAGATCGTGCGCGCGGGTTAAAGACCGATTCCTGTCGAATAAGTCCCGCGACCTGATGCGGATCCAGGTTTCGCGCGCGCGCCTCCTGAGTGATGATGTCCCAGTAGGCCAGAGGATAAAAGACATCCCATTCTTCGCGCGTCAACTCTTCGGGCTCCATCTGCGCGTAATCAGGATAGCTCTTCTTCAGAGTGTTGAGCGCGCCGACGTTGTCTTCACGCGCGCGAAGGATGCGCGCGAGCGCAAGATTGACGCGCGGGCTGGCCGGTGCGGATTCGGAAACGACTTTGAGTTCTTCAAGCGCCCAATCATCTGCGCCGATATTATTAAGTTGATCGGCTTTGACGACATGCTCTTCTTTGTCCGGGCCGACGGTCTCTTCGGCGACCGTGACGGTTTGCAGGTTAGCGACCGCACGTCCGATCACAGAGTCCGGAGCAAAATTCCCGTTGGCAGCGACGCGGTTGCGCTCCATGTTGTCTAGCCGCTGCTTGGCCAGATAGCCATACCAGTTGGCGCTGTAACGCGCCTGCAATCCTTCGTAGATGGCGCGCGCTTCGGCCAATTTACCGCTGCGCTCGCTGTCGCGCGCTGCCCAGTAAGCTGCGCGCCCGCGATTGTCCGTGTTCTTGTCCGCATAAAGCGCCAGGTGCTCAGTCAACAAGCGCGACGATTCGGCGTAGTTCTTCGACTCATGCGCGGCCCATGCGATCTCGAACTGTGCCTGTGCGACTTCCGCCGCGCCCGGATAAGTACTAACCGCCGTGCGGAAAAAGTAACTGGCGTCCGCAGTGTTTTTAGCGTCTTCGGCAATCTGGCCGACATTCACAAAAGCGCGCGGCGTCCAGTTGCTACGCGGAAAGGCGCGGCGCATCTCTTCAAGCGTCGCGCGTACCTGATCCCACTGCCGCGCGCCAGCATAAGCCTGTGCCAGATAGTAGAGCGCCTCCGCGCGCAGCTCGCCCGCAGAAGTCGGGAGGCTGTTAAATGAAGTGACGGCATCGGCCGTGCGCTTGGCATAAACGGCGGCGATACCGCGACGCAATTGCGTCTGAGGAGTAGCCGTATTCGCAAACCGCGCAAAGCCGTCCGTGTAAGCGTTGAAAGCATCCGCGTAACGCTTCGCTTCATAAAGCTTGTCAGCGCGCGTCGTGGCCTCTTCGGCGCTCGCGGGTGAAGTGGCAGAGCCCAGGCGCGTGATCCCCGTCGCTGCCTCTGCGCTCTCCTGCGAGGTGGGCGCGTAGAAATATATGCGACGATACGCGGCCAAGGCGCGCGTGGGGTCGGACGATTGCTCGTATGCCTTGGCGGACATGAGAAGCGCCGTCGGGTCACGTTTCTCGCTCAGGTCTTTCAAGATCAGCGGCACGCCCGCAGCCTGCCCGTCCTGCATCATCATCTCAGCATCGCGCAGTGTGGCCTGTCGCGCGCGCATGCTCTGCGGGTAATCGCGCGCGAGCTGTTCGTAGGCGGCACGCGCTTCGACGCGACGACCTGCGCTTTCAAGAGCGCCTGCGCGCATAAGGAGCGCGTAATCACCGAGCGCCGTGCGCTGGCGAATCACGCTCGCGTCCAGAAGCTCTGCGGCTCCCGTAAAATCGTTGGCCTTAAGCTTGATTCGCGCGCGAACCAGTCGCGCCAGCCCTGCGGCTTTCGTGTCTGGAAATTCCGACTCGATGCGTGCGACGGCGTCCTCCGAAGGTAGCACACCACCGCGCGTCATAGAGCGCAGCGTCTCAATCGCTTTCTGCTCGGCGGGACTGTTCTGCTGCCGCGTGCTGCAACTCGCACTCAGGAAAGGAGCGAGCGATGCGCCGATCAAAACGACCAGTCCGATGATGATAAAGGTGATGCGATGCTGGCGAAAATTGAAGCTCACGAAATACCCTGCCCCTTCTTGTCTTAAATACAAAATCGATAGATTGACTCTCACGCCATAGATGCGGCTTGGATGCCGCGCGCGCAAAATGCGGTTGCTGTAAAAGCACTGCCAAGTAAAAAGTGACAAGTGACAAGTAAGAACAGATGTCTTAGCTCGTCACTTGTCACTCGTCACTTGCCACCGACGTTTCAGGCCGAGACGGCTGCGCCCGGATAGGCATCGCCCAGCTTTGCCTCGTCGCCTTCGGCGAGCGTGTTGACTAACTCCTGATGAAAGTAGTCGTAACGCGCCGCGACCGGCGGTGCGACGCGCTTGTCGTACATCTGCCGCGAGCGGTCTATGTCCTCGCGCAGACGCTCGTAGATATTACCCTGCGTGCGTCCCTCTTTGACCTTCTGCTCGTTGTAGAGCTTGATCTCTGAGACGAGCAGGCGTGCGAAGCGGCGCGCATCATTATGAAGGCGGCGCTCATCGTCGCTGACTTCGATGGGCAATTCCGCGTCCGCGCTGCCGTAGCGACGCGACGAGCCAAGGCGTGCCGCGTACTGATCCGCCTGCGCGGATGAAGAAGACGCGGAGGGCTGCGCGGGAGTCACGGCGGGTGTCGGAGGAGGCGTCTCCGTTTGAGCGGCCACGTCTTCCCAGGAAGACTGCGACTGCGGGACAAAGGGCGCGACGCCTTTTTCTTCGAGCGCTGGCCCTTCGGCCTCTATGGTCGGCGTCTCGTCCTCCATCACCGCCGAGGGCGCTTCTTCGACGGCGGGCGCGGCTTCGGCTTCGACTGCCTCGTGCGGAGCTTCAGTCTCTTCTACAACGGCAGCGTACGGCTGCTCTGAAATCTCCGGCACGAACATGGGCGTCGGCGCTGGCTCTTCCTGCTCTTCAACTGATGCAGGCTGCTCGGCGGCGGTCGCTGCCTCTTCTTCCTCTGCCGCTTCCTCCGTTTCCACAGCGGTCGCCTCTTCGACGGCGGGCGCTGCTTCGGCTTCGAGCAGTTGCTGTGGCGCGGGTGCGGCGGCTGTGCCGTGTGTGCGCGGCGGGCGCTGAGAGTTACGAGAGAGCGAGAGCAATTCGACGGCCATGTCTGCGACGCGCACAAGCGTCTCAAGCGCTTCCAGATTGATGGCGTCTGCTTCGAGCGCGGCAGAGTCCGCGTAGAGGACTGCGACCGTCTTGTCCCGGACGACGAGCGGAATGGCGACCATGCGCTGCGGAGGCTCAGAGCCTAGCTTCGACAACAGGACATGATCTTCTGCGTTCGCGCCGGGCGAGCCGCTCCATGTCGTGCGCGAGCGAGCGACATCGTTAAGGAGCGTATCGGCAGAAGCAGGCATGCTGATCTGACGAATCGCATCGTCGCCGATGGTGCCCTCGAAACCGCGACCGCGCCAGCCCGTCGCCTGTTCGTTTTTGATGACGAAAAAGGCCACGCGCGGGGCAAACGAGGCGGCGCGATTGACGAGCGCGTCCAGAATACTGGCCTGCGTGCGCTGGTCGTCGATCTCTTCGACGGCGGCTTTGAGAATCGCCATGTCGCTCGAAGACTTCGTGCGCGAAGATTCTGCCGCAGCCTCTTCGATGCCTCGCTCGTGTGCGGCGCGCATGTGTTCGGCGATGGCGACGGCCATCGAAGCGTCCTGCCCGCCCTCAATAGACGAACGCTCAAGCACGCGCGTAAACGCTTCGTTAACCTGGCTTTGAAGGCGCGCGACCTCTTCCTGTATGCTGCTCAAACGCGAGTTGATATAGCCGTTCAGCTCTGCGCGCAGGCTCTTTTCCAGTTCCTCACTGACCACCTTTTGTCTTCCTCCGTTTCCGTCATTTCATGTGTACAAATCTGAATGGCGGGTGAATCTCGTAATTGCCGCACGTCACGCTCCCGTTGAAAGCGGCGCACTTTCGATGCGCTTAAGGAGCGTTCCTTCTCGGATTATGGACGGGCATGTCGAATGGTGTCAAGAAACTCTTTAAGTAATGGCACTTTAAAGTTTGACACTTCTCGGGTTGCTGGGCTATATCAATTTTAGATTTTAGATTTTGGATTTTGGATTGGCGGGCTTTTGGAGCTTGAAATTCTGATTCCAAAATTCAAGCCGCAGAAAGCGTTAATCTAAAATCCAAAATCCAAAATGTCTAAGAGTATTCTTATTGCCGACGATTACGAAGATAATCGCGAACTGCTGCGCCTGATGCTCGCGACCGACGGTTACACGATTCGCGAGGCGCGCAACGGTCGCGAATGTGTCTCGATGGCGCGACACGATCCGCCCAGTTTGGTGCTGGTCGATCTGGCGATGCCGGAGCTGGACGGCTGGGGCGTGTTGAGCGCGCTGCGCGCGGACGAGCGAACGCGCTCGATCCCTCTGGTCGCCGTCTCAGCCTCTGCCACGGCCGCACGCGAGAGCGCCATCGAAAGAGGCTTCGACGATTATCTGCCAAAGCCTTTCCGCAAACAGGATTTGCTCAATCTGGTCGCGCGGCTGCTCGAAGACAGCTCGCGCGCGTGAAGGTCTCAAAGGAAAGTGGCAACTACTAAGAAATCCCGGACAGCCGCTACTAAGAAATCCCCGAAGGCTACGGAGACGGACGAACTGAGCGCGGGCCGTATCCTCGTCGCGTTTGAAAAGCTTTTCGGCGGCGGTCGGGGCGTGCGCCGCTTCGCACGCTCTGGCCTGCGCTATGTCGATCTTGGCGGTGGCGCATTGCTGATCGAACAGAATCCACAAAAGCGCAGCGAGTGGGCCCAGTTGGCCCAACAGGGACGAAGCATCGCCTGGGTCATGCGCGACGGCGAATACTTGGCGCGCGTCGTCGACGGTGAGGTTGTGATGCTCGACTAATCTGCCTCTTCTCGACCAAGCCGCGTTTTACTGCTTGAGGCGACCTTACTGCTGCGCGTTCTGGTAAACGATCTCGCCCGCGATGACCGTCATCAAACAGCGCGTCTTGAGAATCTCCAATTCCGGAATCTTCATAATATCCGCCGAGAGCACAGTCAGGTCTGCGAGTTTTCCGGCCTCGATAGTCCCCTTAGTCTGTTCCTCAAACGCTGCATGGGCGGCCCAGATGGTAAAAACCTTGAGCGCCTGTTCGCGCGTCAACGCCTGTTCGGGATGCCAGCCTTCACCCGTAAATCCCTTCTGGTCGCGGCGTGCGACTGCCGCATAAAATTCTATCATCGGCTCGCCGCGCTCTACGGGAGCGTCCGATCCGCCCGCGATGATCGCGCCCGTCTTTAAGAGACTCTGCCAGGCGTACGCGCCTTCGAGCCTTGGGATACCTAAGCGGCTCGGCGCAAAGAAGAGGTCGCCGATGGCGTGCGAGGGCTGCATGGAGGGGATGACGCCGAGTTTGGCGAAGCGCGGTATATCCGCCGGGTTCAAAATCTGCGCGTGCTCGACGCGCCAGCGCGGCTCTTTGATCTTTCTCTCATTCAAGGGCACGGAACTAAAAGCCTTTTCGTAGAGATCAAGAATAACGCGATTGGCGCGGTCGCCGATGGCGTGCGTCTCGACCTGTATGCCGCGCTTGAGAGCTTCGATCAACATCGGCAGCAACTCTTCTTCTTTGACTGTGAGGAAACCTTTAGTGTCGGGAGCATCCGTGTAGGGCTCAAGCAACGCAGCGCCTCTTGAGCCGAGCGCGCCGTCGAAATGGACTTTGATCGTGCGAAGTGTAAAGCGTTGATTAAAAGCGCCGACCTGCGCGCCTTCCGTGAGCAGTCGAAGCGATTCGCTGCCCGGGCCGGAAACCGCTTTGTAAATTCGCAGCTTAATCTTGCCTTCACCGTAGAGCTTTCGATACAGAGCGACATCCTCGTAGCTGCCGCCTGCGTCCTGAATCTCGCACCATCCAAGCTCAATGCTGCGTTTGACTCCGAGCAGTATCGCCTGCTCTGCTTCGGCCTCAGTGGTCGCGGGAATATGCCTGGTGACGAGCGCCTGCGCGTTATCCAGAAGCATTCCAGTGGGCTCGCCCGTCGTCTTGTCTTTAGAGATTTCGCCGCCGAACGGACTCTGCGTCGCGCGATCAACGCCAGCGAGCTTGAGAGCGGCGCTGTTGGCAACCGCTCCGTGCCCGTCTGCGCGGCGCAGAAAGACCGGATTGGCTGGCGCGACTCGATCAAGTTCCTGACGAGTCGGAAACTGCGGAGGCTTCCAATGCGTTTCAATCCAGCCGCGTCCAGTAATCCATTCGCCCGGGCGCGCACGCTCGACACGCGCTTTGACTTTGGCGAGCAACTCTTCGAGGCTTGCAGTGCCTTCCAGGTTGAGCGTCATCTCGCGCTGGCCGACGCCGATCAGATGATTGTGCGCGTCCGTGAGCCCCGGCAAGACCGTCGCGCCGCGCAGATCATGGATGCGCGTGCCCTTTCCTTCGTATCTTTTTACGTCGCTGTTAGAACCGACGAAAACGATGCGGTCGCCTTTGACCGCGATGGCTTCTGCGCGCGGCTGGCGCTCGTTGACCGTGTAGATGTTACCGTTCTTAAAGACTATGTCCGCCGGTTCAGCTACGGTTGAACCCACCAGCCAGGAGCCGCCACTGCCGCCGATGATGAGCACTGCAAGACTGAGTAGTATCGCCGCGATGATTTTCATAATCACTGTTCTTAAGGAAAGCCTGTCGCCTGGCTTCTCTTAATGATAATTGATCGAATAGAAGTTTCGTGGAGCGGCTGTCGTTATATCACTCTTCGCGCGTCAACGCACACCGCCAGCCGGACGCGAAGCCCCGGCCGTCTCTCTGTGAGGAAGTTCATTGGATAGTTGAGCGGGCCTGCAAATTGATTCGCACCACAGAGACACAGAGCGCACGGAGATGGCACAGAGGATTCAGTAGTAATCATCCTTGCGCAGATATTCATTTCAAATAAATATCCGCGCAAGGATGATGCGGCCTCTATGGAACAAATGTGCGAAGCCTAGATAAGAGTTTTCCTCTATCGCTAAGGGCCGAAGCGGTGGCGGTACTCCTGCGAGAAGATAAACCCTGCGATCATCTCTCTGTAAATCTCTCGCTGTGTCTTTCCTGCGGGCGGATTGTCCAGTTGTGCCAGCCAGACAAGGTACTGTGCGTCAGGATCGCGCCTCAAGAAGGCGAAGTAGCCGATGACCACGAACGCCTTGTTAAAGAACTTACTGCTCACCTCAGGCCCTTCCACTATTGCTCTCAAGACATCCCAGCGCTGCTTGATCGAGTTGGCTAACTCGTAGTTGAGTTGCTGGCGGTTCGAGAGTGTCACGCCAGCGGTCTGCGCCAGCGCATCCACGTACTCCTGTGAATGCGTCTGTGAGTCGTACTGATCATAACGCGCTTTGAAATCAGCACGCTGCGAGAAGTCAAAGGCGAACTTCTGTTTCCTGGCCTCAAGCTCGGCGCTGGTCAGGAAGCCTGCCACGAGTTTGAAGTCCCGCTGGAACTCGTCGTAATCAGGCTTGCGACCCAATCCGACTTCGTAGAAGCGGTAGATGTAGTATGCACGGTCGAAGAACTCCGGCGAGCGGAAGAAGCCACTGCTGACTTCGACCAGATCGCAGGTGGTATCTCCCTGCGGACAGTTCTGAAGAATAGCGAGCCAGTCGGCAAAGCCTTGCGCTTCGGGCTCGCGGTTGAGAATGTCCATATAGAGCAACCTGACGAAGAACGCCGGATCGTCTATCGGATTCGGCGCTCCGGGCGAATTGTCGTTGTCCGTGATCGTGAGCGTGGCCGTGCTCTGCGTTCCCAGGATGTCTCCCTGCGGATTGCTCAGGATGAGAGGCAGCGTCTCAGGCCCTTCGACATAGACATCGTTGATGATGGGTACGTCGAAGGTGGCCGAAGTCTGGCCTGCGATAAAGTTGAGCGTGCCCGCGACTGCCGTAAAGTCGCAACGCGGCGAGGCATTGCCTGTGACCACATCGCAGTTGGTCAGACCCGAGAGGTCTCCGGTCGCGTAATCGACAGACGCGGGTGATGACGTTCCGTTCAGACGAGTGACGGTGATGAGGGCGTGACCCGTCGCTTCGTCGACTGTGAAGTTGGCCGAAGAGAACTGCAAGGTGCTGGCAAGGACAGTGATGTTGACCGTATCCGTATCGGAGAGCGCCCCGCCCGTGCCCGTGTTGCCCTGATCGTTAGTCGTAATCTGTAGAGAGGCCGCGCCGTTAAAGTTGGCAGTCGGCGTGAAGGACAGATTATTAAGAGCCGCGTTGATGTTCGCGATAGTACCGGCGAAGGTCATCGTCGCATCGCTCGTGCCGTCTCCCGTCGTGAAGGCCAGCCCTGCCGTGCTTGAAAGCGAGAGCGTACCGTTAGTGGCCGACAGCGTGACCTGTACAGCAGACGCTCCGGCATCCACATCTGCGATGGCGATGAGGTTGCCCCCGTTGAAGGTCAGCGCGGAATTGCGCATCGTCGTTTGAGCGCCGGGTACTGTATTGACCGGAGCATCGTTGACCGCAGTGACCGTCACGGTGAAGGTGCGCACGATTGTATTCACCCCGCCGTTGGCCGTACCGCCGTCATCCGTCAAGGTGACGGTAATCAACGCCGAGCCGTTTTGATTGGGCACGGGCGTAAAGCTCAGTGTGCCGATGGCGTTCGGGCTCGTGTAATTGACCGTCGGGTTGGGAATTAATCCCGGATTATCCGAGGTCGCCGTGATGGAAAGTCCATCGGTCTCCGCGTCACCGGCCTGTATGTTGTTCATCAAGACCGTCTGGCTCGGCGCGTCCTCCGTGATCAGGACGTTGTTGATGGCGTCCAGATACGGAGCGTCGTTGACGGGGGTGATGTTGAAGCTGACGGTAGCGGGCGCGCTCGTCTGCGGATCGGCAAGACCGTTGGTCGTACCGTCGTCCGTCACCGTGTACTGGAAGCTGGCCGCGCCGTTGTAATTGGCCGTCGGCGTAAAGTACACGTTGACAGCATCGCTGCTGGCCGTACCGCCGACAGCGCTGCCCGGGACAAGCGAGAGAGTCAGCAGTTGACCTGTCTCGTTAGCTCCCACCGAATCATTACTGAGCAATGAAGCAATCGGGATCGTACGCTGTCCGGAATCCTCCAACACGCTTGTGAGAGTATCGGGATTAGCTAAGGGAGCATCGTTGACCTCCGTGACGGTCAGGACGAACGTGTCCGTCATGCTGATGGTTGTCCCGCCGATGTTCTTCGTGACTGTCACCGCGATGGTCGCAGTGCCCGACTCGTCTGCCACCGGCGTGATCGAAAGCGTGCGCGTCGAAGGTGTGTCCAGTCCAATCGTAAGATTGGCATCAGGCACTAAGGTCTGGTTCAACGAGGTGGCAGTGATTGAGAAGAAGTCCGTCGCCGCGTCGCCGACGTTGAAGGTGAAGGTCAGCGGAGTATCTTCGGCAGTGGACTTGTCCGCGATATCTTCGACCGATGGATCGGCCTCGAATGCTCCGATGTCTACTGTCTGAATGGTATCGGCATCGGCAGCATCAGCCCTGCGCGTAAATCCAACGCCGCGCTGGTCGAATGGGACTGGCTCATTAATATCAGTGTCGCTATCCTGATCCAGAAAGTCTTTGGGCAGCTTTGTATCGTCGCCTGCATCGAGTGCAGGACTGCCGGCCAGCAGCGCATGTGTCTGCGTCGCCCCACCGTTCGAGGCCAGCGGGCCTATCTTGAGATCACTGAGCGCGACGCCTACATGATTATTATTCACGCCGTCGGTTAAGCCGCCCGCGCCGCCTGCACCGATCAGGTTGTAGGAACTATTCGCGCCCACGTTGCCGCCCTCGATGTCGCTCGCAGTAGTGCCTGGGGCAGCGCCCTTGAAGTTACCTGCGACGATAGTGTTGTCCAGCCTGAACAGGCCACCGGTTCGCTTGATGCCGCCGCCTGCGTTGGCCGACGTGTCAGTCGCGCGATTGTTCGTGATGGTCACGTTGGTCAGGCCCACCGCTCCCAGAGAACTGAGAATGCCGCCGCCCTCGACGGCAGAATTGGTTGAGATAGTGCTGTTGCTGATACCCAGCAAGGCCAGATTGCGAATGCCGCCGCCGCTCCCGGCGGAGTTATTCGCGATAGTGGTGTTGATGATCACAGTCGCGCTGGCAGTATGAATCGCGCCGCCAGTGTTGACTGCCGAGTTGTTCGAGATAGTGCTGTTGCTGATTACCATCGCGGTGGCCGCGACGGCATTGGAGATAGCACCGCCCAGGCCGCCGAAGCCCGTCGCGGAATTGGATGAAAGGGTGCTGCCCTTGATGTTCAGCGTGCCGAGGTTGCGTATGCCGCCGCCCAGGTTGGCGGAGTTATGCGAGATCACGCTGTCTGTGAGCGTCAAAGTGCCTTCGTTCAAGATCCCGCCACCAGCGCCGCCCGTGACCTTTCCATTGCTGATGGTCAGACCCGAAATCCATGCTGTGCAGGCATCGACTGTGAAGATGCGGAAGTTGGCTGTGTCCGCGCTATCGCGCTGGATCGTCAACTGGTCTGCTCCCGGCCCTTCGATTGTCAGGTTCTTTTCAATCAACAACTGATCTGCGATGGTGATCGTGTTCGATCCGATGCTGCCCAGATCGAAGGTGATTGTGCCACCATCGCATACGTTCTCAATCCAATATCGCAAAGAGCCCGGGCCGCTGTCGGCATCCGTGGTCACGATTGGGTTGAGTGTGCAGACAATAAAGGTAGTCGGGTTGCTAGCGCCGTCCACGGATGGATCATCCGTGAAGGCTGTGGCTTCGTTGACGCCGTTTCCATCCGCGTCGTAGTTGATCGTGCCCTGATTGGTGACTGTTTGATCTTCTGGGCCGTCGATGGTGGCCGTGATGGTGATCGTCACAGAGCCGCCCGCCGGAATGACGCCGTCCCATGTGACGGTGTTGGTCGCGACTGTAGGCGTTGCCGTACCGCTTGAAGCACTGGCAGAGACCAGCGTCAGTCCGGCGGGAAGCACATCCTCGAACTCGTGGCCGGGATTGTCCTGCTGATCGTAGCTGCCGCTGTTCGAGAGCGTGACGGTGTAGGTCACTGTATCGCTGACCATCCTGCCGCCCGATCTGGTCTTAGTGCCTGTGACGGTGGCAGGCGAAAGCACTGTCGTCGTCGCGCTCGCGGTGTTGTTGGCGGTGTTCGGATCGCTCGTGCTGGATGTGGCCGTGGCCTCCAGGGTGAGCGCCCCGGCGGTGTTAGGCGCGTTGAGTGTCAGAGTCAGCGTGGCGGAATTGCCTTTACCCAGGCTCGCCAGATTCCAAACTCCTGTCGAGGGATCATAAACGCCCTGCGAAGCCGTGAAGCTCGTCGGATTGAGTGACGGATAAGCCGGGAAGCTTTCATTAACGCTCACGCTATAAGCCGGATCGTCGCCATTGTTTTTGACCGTCAGCGTATAGGTCACACTGCCGCCGACAAAGACTGTCGGGCTGCTGACGCTCATGCTCATTTCAAGGTCAGCCTGTCTGGGCGACATCAGCGTGATGCTCGCCTGATTGTTATCAGGATTCGGATCGAGCGGAGTTCCGGCGGTGATCTGCGCGGTGCTCTTCACCTCGTCCGTGGTGTTGACCGTGACGACGATGTGCAGAGTTGCGCTGGCCGTGTTGGCGAGCGCCCCTACAGTCCATTGTCCAGTGGCAGGGTCGTATGCTCCGCCGCCGTCATCCGAGACATAAGTTAAGCCCGGCGG
>DATLMN010000137.1:0-3566 GCA_035537255.1 Pyrinomonadaceae bacterium
AGAACGCCCGCGCCTCGTTAGTCAAAGGTTTCGATAAGACGAGGCTGGAATACGAAACTGGCTGGCACGCCTATGTCTCCGGGCTAAAAAGAGTCGCACCCGCTTACGAGCGTCAATACCTGATGGCCGCCATGGTCTTAAAGGCGCATGAGGACAAGATGCACAGGGGCGCGATGATCGCTTCGCTGACAGCGCCCTGGGGCGGTGGGCCAAATGCCAATGAGGCGAACGTCGGCGGTTATCA
This sequence comes from Pyrinomonadaceae bacterium, assembly GCA_035537255.1. Lineage (GTDB taxonomy): Bacteria > Acidobacteriota > Blastocatellia > Pyrinomonadales > Pyrinomonadaceae > DASQYE01. Next base: position 245 of record DATLMN010000137.1, read on the forward strand.
TCTGGTCTGGGCGCGCGACCTCTATCAGGTGGCGACGGCCTTTATGGTGATGGGCGACACGGCGGCGGCAGGGCGCGCACTTGATTACCTGTTTACGGTTCAGCAGAAGCCGGACGGGAGCTTTCCGCAGAACTCCTGGCTCGACGGCCGACAGTTCTATGGCGGGCTATAGATGGATCAGGTCGCTTATCCGCTCGTCCTCGCGTATCAACTTGATCGAGCGGATGAAGAGACTTGGACGAAGCACGTCAGGCCTGCGGCGGATTTTTTGATTCGTCATGGGCCAATGACAGGGCAGGAGCGCTGGGAAGAGGAGACGGGTTATTCACCGTCGACCATCGCGGCGGAGATCGCGGGGCTGGTTTGCGCCGCGCACATCGCCCGGCGAAATAATGACGAGGCTTCAAGCTCTGTTTATCTGGCGGCGGCTGATGACTGGATGCGAAACCTGGATCGCTGGACGGCGACCTCGACGGGCACGCACGCCGACGGGAACTATTATCTGCGCATCACGGAAAACGACGACCCGGATGACGGAAGCCGTCTTGAGATCAACAGTGGCGGCGGCATCTATGACGAGCGCTTGATAGTTGACGCGGGCTTTCTGGAACTCGTGCGGCTTGGGCTAAAGGACGCGGACGATCCGCTCGTAAAAAAATCGCTCGCGGTCATTGATCGTGTCATAAAAGTAGAAACGCCGAATGGCGCGGCCTGGTATCGCTACAACCACGATGCGTTTGGCGAGAGGCCGGACGGCGGCGATTACGACGCGCGAAGCGGACGTGGAAGGCTCTGGACTCTTTTGACTGGCGAGCGCGGGGAATACGAGCTGGCGCTTGGGCTAAAAGCTCAGGCTCGCCGTCGGCTAGATGCGATGATCGGGTTTGCGAATGAGGGCTTGATGATTCCCGAGCAGGTCTGGGATCAAAGCGAGAGCCCACGCCCCACTTTGCGCTTCGGAGAGGGCACGGGTTCGGCGACGCCGCTCGCTTGGGCTACGGCACAGTTCATACGCCTCGCACGCAACACGGAAGCGGGGCGCAATCTGGAAACGCCCAACATCGTCGCACAGCATTTCTCTCAGAGACAGATGCCGCTGGAATCCGACATTCATCTTGAGATTGCGGACGACGACGCGCTGCTTAACCTAAATGCCGGGGCGCGGATTCAATTGAGCGGGCGGCTCTCAACAGGCTCGCGCGCATATTTTTTTCAGGATGGCGCGACGCGCACCGTCGCTGTTGACGAGCAGGGCGATTTCCGGGTCGATGTGGAAATAAGAGAAACTGCGAGCGTGATCGCGCTTGCGACATTTGCGCCGGACGGCTCGACGACCTTTAATCGTCGCGTGCTCGGCGCGCGCGACGGCAATCAACAGGAACAGGCGATGCGCCGGGCGCTGTCGCCGGATTTGGAGAGGCGATTGAGGGAAGCGAACCACTCACCCATCATCGAAGAGGGCCAGGCGGTCTTTTTCTATCGCGGCACGTCGCGCAAAGTCGAATTGGTAGGGGATTTCACTGGCTGGAGTCGGCGCGGCCTCTTGATGACGCAGCTTCCAGGCACGGACATCAGGTATTACGTGCGCAGCTTTGCGCGTGAAGCGCGCGCCGAATATAAGCTGATCGGTGACGGTGAATGGATGATTGACCCGCTCAACCCGGAACGCATTGATAACGGCCTCGGCGGCTTAAACTCCGTCCTGCGTATGCCCGGCTACAGCGAGCCTGTGTTGTTGGACGATGAAACGACGGTTTCTATCAACCTCGATTCATGGAAGGCTCAAAGCCGCCTGCTCGGTGGCGCGCGTGCTATACAGGTCTATCTTCCGCCGGGCTATGACAAATCTGGCGCGCGTTACCCTGTGCTTTATATGCAGGACGGCGCGGAATATTTGACGCGCGCAAGGGCTGCGCTGATCGCAGATGAGTTGATCGCACACAGGAAGGTCGCGCCCTTTATCATAGTCTTTATCTCGCCGGTTGATCGTTTGAAGGAGTATTGGGCCAATGATCTTTACGCGGACTTTCTGGCTACAGAGTTAGTGCGGCTCGTCGATGCGCGTTATCGCACGCTGGCCCGACGTGATGCGCGCGCTCTGATGGGAGCGAGCCTCGGCGGTGTCAATTCTGTCTGGGCTGCGCTCAGGCATAAAGACACGTTCGCGCGCGTCGGCGGGCAATCCTCCTCGTTTCAGATAGACAACGAGCGCGTGGTCGGCGCGCTCTCCCGGCTCGGTACAATGAAAGCGGAGCGCCCCTTTAAATTCTATTTCGATGTCGGGCGGATGGAGTCTATCCTTGGAGCAAATCGCCGCGTGCGCGCGATGCTGCGGGCAAAGGGGTACGCGGTCAGTTACAGGGAAACGGAGACGGGACATAACTGGACGAGCTGGCGTGACAGGCTGGCCAACGCCTTCGAGGAGCTATGGAAAGATTGATCGAAAGAAGATGAGCACAACTGATCTCCCGACAAACCCTACGAGTTCGCCGTCCGGACGCATTATCGCCTCAGACCTTGGAGGCACGAACCTGCGCGCCGCAACGGTAGACTCTGCGGGACGCATACACGAGCGCGTCAAACACAACACGCCGAAGACCGAGCGCGCGGACGAGATCGTGCGTGCGCTGGTCGCGGCGGCACGCGAATGCGAGAGATTGAGCGGCGAGCAGGGCACAGAGATCAGCGCTCTGTCGGTCGTCGTGCCCGGCACTGTGCAGATCGAAAACGGCGTCGTGACGAAAGCGCCGAACCTTCCGTGTCTGGACGGCTTTCAGTTGGGCGCGGCGCTCGAAAGCGAATTGCAGTGGCCGGCGATTCTGGAAAACGATGCCAACGCGGCGGCGGTCGGAGAGATGTGGCAGGGCGCTGGGCGCGGCGCAAGTACGATCATCTGCGTCACGTTGGGCACAGGCGTGGGCGGTGGAATTATCTTGGACGGAGAGTTGTGGCGCGGCATTGACGGATCGGCGGGCGAGATCGGCCACATAGGCGTCGAGCCGATGGGCCCAGCCTGCCCTTGCGGCAGTCGCGGCTGTCTTGAAGTCTTCGCCTCCGCGACGGCCATCGTCCGTATGACGCGCGAGGCGTCCCCACGTTATCCGCGCTCGCCTCTGCACACGAGCGAGAATCTGTCTGCAAAGATGGTCTATCAAAGCGGGCTTGAAGGAGACGAACTGGCACTGGAAGTATTTCGGCGTATGGGGCTCTATCTGGGCGTCGGAGTGGCGAGCCTGATAAATATTTTCAATCCGGAGAAGATAGTCATCGGCGGCGGCGTCGCCGAAGGGTGGGACTTGTTTATCGATCATGTGCGCCAGCA
>DATLMN010000138.1:0-7344 GCA_035537255.1 Pyrinomonadaceae bacterium
GAGGAATGATTCAATTTTTTAATCTCTTAATATGAAAGGTGAAAATAACAGAGCGCGCTTTCAACTATCTCAGTGAAAGCGCGCTCCGTTCCGTTTCAAACAGCGTCCGATTGATGAGGAGCGAACGCTTCTTTTTACTTCTTAACGACCGCCGCCGCGTCTGCGCCCGCCCTGATAGGAGGACGAGGACGGAACTTTGATCTCTTGGCCCGCCTGAAGCTCTGCGTCTACGGCCATGCCGTTCAGGCGCGCGACATCGTCGGCCGAGACGTTCGAGCGCTCGGCGATCTTGGCAATCGTATCGCCAGCACGCGCCTTGATCTTCATCAGGCTGTTACCGGCCGACGGTGCATCGGCGCTCGTTTTCGCGCGCACGAGCGTGGTCAACTGCACATTATTGTTGCGGGGCGAAGAGTCGCGCTGATTGACCGGGATATTTTTCAAGTAAGCGACGAACTGGTTGGCTTTGCCGCCGGGAATGCGTAGCTTGTGTGATTCGCCGCGCGGCGTGACATCGCGCCGCAGCTCAGGGTTGAGACTGCGAATATAGTCAACGCTCTGTCCGGTGGCCGCCGCGACATGATAAAGGCTGGTCGCACTCGGCACTTCCACCACATCGTAAGAGAGCGGAGCGTCTGGACGAACGTTGCGGAAGCCGTACTTCTCAGGATTCTTGGCGATCAGGATCGTCGCCAGGATATTCGGCACGTAGGTGCGTGTCTCCTGCGCGATGTATGGATAGATGGCCCAGAAGTCTGCGCGACCGGCGCGCGAGATGGCGCGGTCGACGTTGCCCTGTCCGGTGTTATAAGCGGCCATCGCCAGTTCCCAATTACCGTTGAAGTGGCGAGCCAAATCCTTCAGGTAACGTGCGGAGGCGCGCGTCGCTTTCTCGTAACTATTGCGCTCGTCGATCCAGGCGGTTTGACGAAGACCGTAGGTCGCGCCAGTGCCCGGAATAAACTGCCAGAGGCCGGAGGCTGCGGCCCAGGATTGCGCGCGCGGACGCCATGCGCTCTCAACCTGACCTAGCCAGGTGACATCTTCGGGCACGCCCTCTTCGCGGAAAATCTTGCGCGCCATCTTCATAAACTGGCCCGAGCGGCGCAGGCCCGACTCCATCGTCCCGCGTCCACGACCCTGATAATAGTTGATGAACTGCTGAATCAGCGGATTGGTATTAAAGCCAAAGTCAATCGCGTTCTTGGCCTGCTCCAAAGCGACCATATCATCGGGATTGACGGTCTGCTCTTCCGGCGTGAGCACGAGTTTGCTCAGCTCATCGGCGGGCGAGGGCTCGAACTTCTGATCGCGGAAACCGACTTGGGCAATTAGCTGTTCCTGCTTGACTGCGCCGCCGCCACTTGTGGAAACGGGCACGACGGTGTTGCTGGCGAGCATACCTCCCTGCGGCGCGGGCGGAGCAGACGGCTGGTTCGGGACTTCCAAACGATAGATTCTTTCGACCAGTTCCAGGTAGTAGGTTTGCAGGCGCTGGTTGGCGCGCACATCCATACCGGATTCGAGGATGACATCCACCGCTTTATCGAACTCATCGCGCGCCTGCTCACGACGATTATCGTCCAGGTTGAGCTTGCCCTTCTTGAAATGGTCTTCGGCCTTGGCAATCACCTGCAAGGCAGGCGCATCCGCCATCTCGACCGCGTTTGGAATAGCGCGTGCGCTGGAAGCAGAAGGCTGTGCGGAAACTAGAGCAGCGGGGGCGGCGAGCGCCAACAGAAGTGCGGCGCGGGCGATCAAACGGGGGAAGCTCGTTTTCATCAAGTCGTCGGTCTCCTTGTAAAGAAAGCTAGAGCGAATCCACGACGGCGACTTCCTTCCCACAGAAGGTCGCACAAGCGGCATCCACGGTCTCGAACGCGAGGGGTATAAACAAAGTTCCTTTATTTAAAGTGACTCCGCATGGAAGGCTATTTCATGCACCGGGCACGATTTGAAGCCACAGTTAGCGGAGGGTATCACACGGTTTCGCGGAGTGTCAAACAAATACCCACTTTAAATAGAAGGCGAAGCGGTTAGAAATTCCACCAAAAACCGCTTCGCACCAGTAATAAAGATGCTCTTAAAGAGCGGCGGGTTGTGCCACGCGGGAGAGGATTTTTAGCCCCTCTAACTGTTGAAATAGCTAGACCTGCTACGCGCCCCGGACGGGCGTCGGGGAGGCCGCCTGAGGGATGCGCGCCGGGCGCGATCCTGTGGTCGCGGGCGGCGCTTCCTTGGCCTTCAGGGCCTCGCGGAAGACCTGGCGCACGTTGTCCACGAAAACGAAGCGAATGTCCTTAAAAGGCTCTTTCGGCACTTCGTCCATGTCGCGCCTGTTCTGCTGCGGCAGGATGATGGTCGAGACGCGCGCGCGCCGCGCCGCCAGCACCTTCTCCTTGACGCCCCCGACGGGCAGGACATTGCCGCGAAGCGTAATCTCGCCAGTCATCGCCACATCCTTGCGTATGGCGCGCTGCGAGAGCGCGGAGACCATCGCGGTCGCAAGCGTTATTCCAGCCGAAGGGCCGTCTTTGGGAATAGCGCCTTCAGGAATGTGTATGTGCAGATCGTAGTTACTGAAATCGTCTTCGTTGATCTCCAATTCCCTGGCGCGCGACTTGGCGTAGGAATAGGCAGCCTGCGCCGATTCGCGCATCACTTCGCCTAGCTGTCCGGTCAAGACCAGATTGCCTTTGCCCTTCATGCGCAGGGCCTCTATAAAGAGCACGTCGCCGCCGACGGCAGTCCAGGCCAGCCCCGTCGCCACGCCGATCTGATCTTTCTTTAAGACCTCGTCGGGCAAAATCTTCGGCGCGCGCAGGAACTCGTGAAGATTTTTGAGCGAGACGCGCACCACGCCCGTATTGCCTTCGGCGATGCGGCGCGCCACCTTGCGGCAGATTGTGCCGATCTCGCGCTCTAATTGGCGCAGTCCCGCTTCCTGCGTGTACTGCTGAATGATGGCGAGGATCGCCGTCTTAGAGATATGCACGTTGCGCGCAGTGATGCCAGTCTCTTCCATCTGTTTGGGCAGCAGGTGGCGACGCGCAATCTCGCGCTTCTCTTCTTCCGTGTAACCGGCCAGCCGAATCACTTCCATCCTATCGCGCAAGGCGGGTTGAATCGTCTCAAGCACGTTGGCCGTCGTCATAAACATCACGTTCGAGAGATCGAAAGTGATGCCGAGATAATTATCGCGGAAAGAATTGTTCTGCTCCGGGTCAAGGACTTCCAGCAGAGCCGACGAAGGATCGCCACGAAAATCCGCGCCGACCTTATCAATCTCGTCGAGCATAATCAGCGGATTGTTCGTGCCCGCCTGTTGTATGGCCTGAACGATGCGACCCGGCATCGCGCCGACATAAGTGCGGCGATGTCCGCGTATCTCAGCCTCGTCGTGAACGCCGCCCAGGGACAGGCGCACGAACTTTCGATCAAGCGCCCGCGCTATCGAGCGCCCCAGAGAAGTCTTGCCAACTCCGGGTGGGCCAACGAGACAAAGAATTGGCCCTTTCGGTTTCTCTTTGAGCTTGCGCACGGCCAGAGCCTCTATGATGCGCTCCTTCACTTTTTCCAGCCCGTAGTGATCCTCGTTGAGGATGCGCTCGGCTTTAATCAGATCAAGGTTATCGACCGACGCTTTCGACCAGGGGAGATCGGTCATAATCTCCATCCAGTTACGAAGCGTAGCGGTCTCTGCTGCGTCCGGGTGCATGCGCTCTAATTTTTTCAACTGCCGCAGCGCCTCTTCCTCTGCGGGCTTTGGCATCTTCGCAGCTTCGATCTTCTCTCTGAACTGCGCGATCTCTTCGGCCAGTTCGTTGCCCTCGCCAAGCTCCGACTGAATCGCTTTCAACTGCTGGCGCAAATAGAACTCACGCTGCGAGCGATCTATGTCGGCGCGCGCCTGCGTGTTGATCTCCTGCTGCACGGTCAGGACTTCGATCTCTTTATTCAAAAGCTCGTTGACGCGCCGCAAGCGTGCGGTCGTGTCTGCGATGTCGAGGACGCTCTGCGCGTCTTCGACTTTTAATTCGAGATTCGAGGCCGAGAGGTCTGCAAGGCGTCCTGCGTCGTCCAGATTGGCGATGATCGCCATCACTTCGGGCGAGATATTTTTGCCAAGGTTGGCGGCCTTCTCCATCGAAGCGCGCACGTTGCGGATCAACGCTTCGACTTCAAGAGAGCGTTCGGGCGCGGGCGTCTCCTGTATGACGTGCAGGCGAGCGCGCAGGTATTCGCCTCCTGCCTCGACCGATTCTACTTGTGCGCGCGCCAGGCCCTGCACGAGAATGCGTATGCGCCCATCTGGCAGCTTGAGCATACGCATGATGACGGCCACCGTCCCGATGCTGTAGAGGTCTTCGCCCGCAGGCTCTTCCTTGTCCAAATCCTTCTGCGAGGCGAGCAGGATCATGCGATTCTCGCCGAGCGCCTCATCCACTGCGCGTATGGATTTCTCGCGCGAGACGAAGAGCGGCACGATCATAAAAGGATAAATAACGATGTCGCGCAAAGGCAGCAGTGGCAACTCGCCAGGAATCTGTAACTGCTGTTCCTCGCCGCCACCGCCACCGCTGGCGGTATTGGTCGCCTCCAAATCCTCTGCGATCTCTGTATTGGTAATAATAGCCATAGTCTTAAAATAATAAGCGATAAACGACGCAACCACTAACCCTGCGAAAGAGCCTGTTCAATTCATCGTCGATTACTCGTCATCCTCTTTTACCGTCACTTTAAATTCCGCGCCCCGGCGGTCTTTTCTTTTTGGCAGATGCACAATCAGCACACCGTTTGTCAATTCGGCGGTCGCTTCCCGCACATCTATCGTCCAGCGAAGCGGGACTGTGCGGCTGAAATGTCCGTAGCTTCGCTCAGAACATAGATGCGAGATAATGCGTGTGCGTGTCGCGCGTCTTCTCTTTTCTCCGCAGATGCGCAGGTGCGTGCCCGTCAATCCGACCTTGATCTGAGACGCTGTCACGCCCGGCAACTCTACGCGCACGGTGACGGCTTCACCCGTTTCGCACAGATCGACTGGCGGCGACCAAGCGCCCGGCGCAGCCGGAGCATCCGTCAAAGTTGCCTCCTGCAAAGCGTCGAAGAGACGCCCCACGCGGTCGCGCAGCCTTTCCAGTTCGAGGCGCTCAAGCCCCACAGCATGAACCGCTTTTATCATAAGCAATCAGTGGTCAGTAGTCAGTTTTCAGTTATCAGTTAAAACTAAGAACACGCTCCGTCCTTTTTAGCTGACTGCTGATTACTGAATACTGATAACTGCCTTTCAGGCACGTCTCGCGGCCTGTCCGCCCTGACGAGAGCGCACGAGGTGTTTCAGCTCGTGCATAAATTCCGAGACATCCTCGAACTCCAAGTAAACAGAGGCGAAGCGCACGTAGGCGACTTTGTCCAGTTCTTTGAGGCGACGCATGATCTGCTCGCCGATCTTACTCGTGGGCCGCTCGCGCTCCGGCGATTCCTGCACATATTTTTCAACGGAGTTGACGATGCCTTCCAGTTTTGATGAAGGCACTGGTCGCTTCTCGCAGGCGCGAAGCAGCCCTGCCATCACCTTGTTACGGTCGAAGGCTTCGCGCCGCCCGTCCTTCTTGATGACCATGTAAGGGATTTCGTCTATGCGCTCGTAAGAGGTAAAGCGCCGCTCACAGCGCAGACACTCGCGCCTGCGACGAATCGCATCGCCTTCGCGAGACTCGCGCGAATCCACCACCTTGTCTTCAATAAAACCGCAGAAAGGACACTTCATAAAAAGCTCCTCAATCGTTTAGGGGAAATTACTTTCCGACGCCGACTACTTGCAACTCGTCCTCGACCTTTGTTTCCGCTGGCTCTAACTTTTCGTCCTCGACCGCGTGCTCGACCGCTTCCGGCGAAGTCAATTCGCGCAGCCGCTTGATCTGTATGTCTCCGCGCAGCAGATAGTAGAGGCCAAAGAGAACCGCCGGAGCGAAATCAACCAGATGGATAATGATCGAGACGGCCGCCGCCTGTTCGCGCGCCACGCCCAGAAAGATTAAGCCCGCTGCCGTCGCCGCATGAAACGCTCCGGCAGCGCCGCCCGGCGTCGGCACTAATGAACCGACCAGCGCCCAGCCCAAGACAAAGACTGTCTCGCTAAAGCCGAAGGGCAAACCGAACGCGCGAATCACCAATGCGTTGGCGAGGACGATAGCGAGCCACAAAAGGAGCGTCCAAGTCGCCGTCACCAGAAGCTCGCGCGGGTGCGCCAAGACCTGCAAGGCCGTCGCCAGTTGTTCAAGCGTGCTCACCGCAGCATGTCTTATGCGTTCGGGCATAAACTTCCAACCAGCCAGTCTCCCGTCCAGCCAGCGCGTGACTTTGCGTGATTGCCGCTCGAACCAGACCAGAAACGCGACGCCGATCAGAGCCAGGACGAGCAGGATAACGCCCGCCTCGCGCACGTGCATCAACTCCGTCGCGTTACTGTTGGGTGCGCGAAACCAGAGCAGATTGGCGGAGAACAGAATCACCACGGCGACCATGTCGCAGAGCCGCTCGACCATGATGGTGACGAACGAAGCGGCCGGTCGCACGCGCCTGTCGCGCAAAGGAAGAACGACCGGACGCACGACTTCGCCCGCGCGTCCGAAGAGAAAGACCGCGCCGAAGCCGACCGTCGTAGCGACGAATAGCTCGCGCAGCGAGGCAGGGGTCAGAGGCGCGAGCAGCGCTCGCCAGCGGAAGGCGCGCAGCAGATAGGTCACACAGACGACCGCGATGGAGGCTGCAAGCAGCGGCGCGTTCGCCTGGCCGAGGCTCTGGCGCACCTCTGCCCAGTTGAGCCCGCGCCCGAACCACCATAGAATAAGCGCGGCGAGCGCAACTAACGCGATGAATTTCAGATGTTTACGCAAAAGAGATCGTGTGCCCTTTGAGAGTGAAAGCCGCGCCCCTTCGCGGGCCGTTAAACTTGACTCGGGAAGCACCCCTACCACAATATATAGTGTGGCTGAGCAAGGCTACAATACTTCGCCACAGGGGCGCAAGAAGCCAGCAAGGGGAAACTGCCGCCAAAGCCTTCGGGTCAGGCACGCGCGTGTACGCCCCTCGTCGGGCTTACGGCCAATGTTTTCAGGAACTTTCGCTTCCCGCGCGTCGTAATCAGGGCTTGGCAGGGAAGTTTTCCACCTTGCCGTAGACGCTCTTGAGAGAAGGTTGCGGCCGAAGGCGACGGAGAGATTAAAAGGTGGGAGCTGCAAAGGTTTTGGCGACGACTGAGGGAGCCGAATTAGTCAGACGGTGCCGGGCGGGCGACGGCGCGGCGTGGGAAGAGATCGTCTCCAGTTTTTCCCGCCGCAT
>DATLMN010000139.1:0-4363 GCA_035537255.1 Pyrinomonadaceae bacterium
TACGGCACGCCGACTTATGCCCTGGATTTGGCCCGGCGTATGCGCGAGCTGGCTGAACTTGATCAGCCCGGTATCTATCATGTCGTTAATAGCGGCGACGGGGCGAGCTACTTAGAGTTCGCACGCGCGGTTATCAGTGCCGCCGGATGCGAAGCCGAAATCGAAAGTGTCTCTGTGGATTCGCTTAAGCGACCCGCGCCGCGCCCGCGCAACTCGCGTCTGAGATGCCTGTTGACGGAGGCGCTGGGGCTCGATCCTTTGCCTTTGTGGACAGATTCGCTCAAGTGTTTCGCCGCTTCGACGAGTGCTTTGAAGACCACAGTTTGATGGCGGAAAGGCCCTTGCCGCCTTGTCTTAACTTCTATCTTTGGTATGATGCTTCGGTCGCACGCGCGCCTGTGACCTATTTTCTTCACTGTAAGGTTCTTTAGTTATGATTTCAGAAGATAATCGCCTGCTTCCCCTGTCGCTTGGAGAACAGACACTTGATCGCCCTTTGCGTAATGTCGCGACGCCGAAGTCCTATGGCGTCTCGCCGGCGGATTCCGTCAACCTGCGCGACTACCTGGCCATCGTGCTCAAGCGCAAGTGGCTGATCTTAAGCCTGATTCTAGTCATCACTTCGCTGGTGACGATTCAGCAGTATCGCCTGCCCTCTATTTACGAGGCGGTGACGACGGTTCAGATCGAGCCCAAGCCGCCGAGCGTTCTGCGCACGCAAGGACAGGTCATCATCAGCGCCGATACCGACCCGAAGTTCTGGCAGACTCAACTGGAACTGCTCAAGAATCCGGCGCTCGCCCGTCAGGTGATTCTCACTCTGGACCTACAGCACAACCCTGCATTCTTCGATTCGCAGGCGCAGCAGAGCCTCTACGCGACGTTGCGCCGCATCTTCTCGCGAGAGAAGCCGCCCACGAACACTGCGCCGCCGCCGACCGTCGGCGTCGTTGGCCCGACCAATCCAGACGAGATGCAGCTCTCTGAAGAAGAGCGTGCGCGGCTAGAGCCCTACGAGGATACGATAGCCGCCAGTTTGAAGGTCGATCCCGTTCCCGGAACTAATCTGGTTAATCTTCGCTATACGCATACCGATCCGGTGCTGGCGCAGAGAATCGCCAACACGATGGGCGATGTCTTCGTCTATAACAATCTGATGCGCGAGACGATCGGGTCGAAGAACGCGACCGTGCTGCTCGCCCGTGAGATCGCCGATCTGCAAATGAAGATCAAGCGGTCAAGCGAGGAGCTGTACAACTATGCGAAGGACAAAAATCTGCCGCAGGTCATAGACCCTAAAGCAGACCTCGAAGCCTCGCGCCTGTCCACGCTGAGCGGCCAGCTTCTGGAGGCCGAAGACAAACGAAAAAATCTGAAGGCCCTTTATGAAGCGGCCGTCAAGGCGACGGACGTGCAGGCCGTCCCAGAGGTTCAGGAGAACAAGCGCACGCAGGAGCTGCGCGCACGTCTGGACGTTTTAAAGCAGAAGCGCGACGAGCTGCTCGTCACCTACACGGATGAATGGCCGGAAGTTAAAAGGGTCAATAATCAGATCAAGCAACTGGAAGAAGTCCTTAACTCAGCGCCGAAAGAGGTTCTGTCGGCCATGAAGACGAGGCTGGACGCAGCCGAAGCGCGCGAGAGTATGCTGAGAGAAGCATACAATCGGCAGCGTGGCGTGACTTCGCAGCAGTATCAGGACATGATCGCGCTCGGCGCGATTCGTCAGGAGCTTGAGACGAACAAGCAGATTCTTAACACGCTGCTTCAACGCCAGCGTGAATTGCAGATCACTTCGAACGATAAGCCGAACAACGTCAGCGTGGCGACGCAGGCACGCGTGCCGGGCGCGCCTATTGGCCCACAGCGCACGCGCAATATCTTTCTGGCGCTGATGCTCTCGCTGGCGGCGGGCGTCGGGCTGGCCTTCCTGCTCGACTATCTTGACGACACCTTAAAGAGCGTCAACGATATTGATCGTTACATACACCTGCCGGCGCTGGCCGTTATTCCCGCGCTGCTTCGCAACGAGCCGCGCCTTCGTCTGAAGATGATCGGGGCGGGCTCGCCGCCGGAGGATAGCGACAGAGACAGCACTGCGCTGGCTTTGATCAACGATTCGCGCTCGCCCATCGCGGAAGCCTATCGCCACCTGCGCACCTCGCTTCTCTTGTCGAGCGCAGGGCAGCCGCCGAAGACTATTCTGATGACATCGAGTCAGCCTTCGGAAGGAAAGACTACGACCGCCGTCAACACAGCCATCATGTTGGCCCACACGGGAGCAGAGGTGTTGGTCGTGGATTGCGATCTGCGCCGCCCGCGCCTGCACTCGCACTTTAACGTGCCCAATACGCGCGGCATTACCAATTACCTGTCCGGTGAGACCGATCTCGATTCGCTGTTGCAGACCTACGGGACGCTGCCGAATCTGAAGATCATGACCTCAGGCCCTGTGCCGCCCAACCCGGCGGAGCTTTTGGGCTCGAACGAGATGCGAAAATTGCTGGGCGAGCTGGGCGAGCGCTTTACGCACGTCATCATAGATTCGCCGCCCTGCATCTCCTTTACGGATGCTTCGATTCTTTCGACGATGGTCGATGGCGTCGTGCTGGTCGTACACGGCGGGCGCAGCTCTCGCGCCGTCGTGCGTCGCGCCAAACAGCAACTGCTGGATGTCGGCGCGAATATCTTCGGCGTCGTTCTCAACAATGTGAAGCTCGAAGCGCAGGAGTTTTACTACGCCGGTTACTATTCGAGCTATTACACGACTGACGATGAAGGGCTCGACGGTGGTGGCGGCGCGGGCGCATCTGGCGTCGGCGGGTCGAGTTGATGCCGGGCCAGTTTTGCGTGATCGCGCCCGACGTAGTGCTTGGCCGAGAGGTTCAGATTTATAACTTTGTCAATCTCTATGGCTGCGAGATTGGCGACGGCACACGCATAGGCTCTTTCGTCGAGATACAAAAAGGCGCGCGCATCGGCCGCCACTGCAAAATCTCCAGCCACACTTTTATCTGCGAAGGCGTGACCGTCGAAGACGAAGTCTTTATCGGTCACGGCGTCCAATTCATCAACGACAAATATCCGCGCGCGACAAGCGCCGACGGCTCTCTGCAAACCGCAGAGGACTGGAAGGTCTTGCCCGTCTGGGTCGAACGCGGCGCGACCATCGGCACGGGCGCGACGATCCTCGGCAACGTGCGCATCGGTGCGGGCTCAATTGTCGGCGCAGGCTCAGTCGTCACAAGAGACGTGCCCGCAGGCTCAATCGTCGCCGGCAACCCCGCACGCATTATAAGAAAGGATGAGGGATGAGGGATGAGGGATGAAGAATGAAAGAAGGATGATTCAAGTCGAGTCACCAGCGCTTTCATCCCTCATCCCTCATCCCTCATCCCTTGCACTTCATGGTTCCTTTTGTTGACTTACAGGCGCAGTACAGAGAGATCAAGACGGAGATAGACGAGGCCGTAGCGCGCGTCATAGAGAGCGCCGCGTTTATCCTGGGCCGCGAGGTGGAGGCGTTTGAAGCGGCCTTTGCAGAATATCTGGGCGCGCGCTTTTGTGTCGGCGTCAGTAACGGCACGGCCGCCGTGCAACTGGCCGTGATGGCTTGTGGCCTGCGTGCGGGCGATGAAGTCATCATCCCCGCCAACACCTTTTTCGCGAGCGCCGAAGCGGTCTCGACCGCAGGCTGCGTGCCCGTCTTCGTCGATGCCGACCCGGTCTCTTACACGATTGACCCGACGAAGATACAAGCGGCGATCACCGAACGCACACGCGCCATCATGCCCGTACACCTATACGGTCAGGCCGCAGACCTTGACCCCATCCGTGAGATCGCGGCGCGTCACAACCTTCTGGTCATAGAGGACGCGGCGCAGGCGCATGGCAGCCTCTATCGCGGTCGTCGCGTCGGCGCGCTCTCTCAAGCCGGTTGCTTCAGCTTTTATCCGGGCAAAAATCTTGGCGCTTACGGCGAGGGAGGCGCGGTCGTGACGAACGATGCGGAGGTGGCGCGACGCGTCCGCCTGCTCAGAGACCACGGCTCTGAGAAGAAGTATCATCACGAGATCATCGGCTACAACTTCCGGCTCGAAGGCTTACAGGGCGCAGTCCTCAACGTAAAGCTCAAACACCTTGATCGTTGGAACGAGCTGCGCCGCGCACATGCTGCGCGCTACCATGAGCTGCTCAAGGACACGCCTCTCGTGCTGCCGCGAGAGATGGATTACGCGCGCCATATTTATCATCTCTACGTCGTCCAAACGGATGAGCGCGAACACTTGCAGCAAAGCCTCTCGGAGGCCGGCGTCCAAACAGGCATACATTATCCTGTGCCGGTTCATCTGCAACCCGCTTA
>DATLMN010000140.1:0-10061 GCA_035537255.1 Pyrinomonadaceae bacterium
GCCTTTCATCGCCATCGCATCGCGGATTACGGCGCGGTGATGAGCGACTATGCCGTGCGTATGCGCGAGGGCTGGCGTGATGGAGAGACCCTGGACATCTCTCACGAGATGATGCGCCTGACATTGGCAATAGTCGGCAAGACCCTCTTTGATGCGGATGTCGAAGAGGAAGCAGACGAGATCAGAGAAGCCATGTCCTCGCTCGTCCATCTCTTTAACGCGATGATGCTCCCCTTTTCAGAGCTGCTGGAAAAACTTCCGCTCCCGCAGAATCGCCGCTTTCAACGCGCGAAGGAAAGGCTCGACGCGACCATCTATCGCATGATCGAGGAGCGACGCCGCAGCGGTAAAGATCATGGCGATCTGCTTTCGATGCTGCTTGGTGCGCGCGACGAAGAGGGCGACGGCGCTGGCATGACAGACAAACAGGTGCGCGACGAAGCTTTGACGATCTTTCTCGCGGGACACGAGACGACCGCGAACGCCATGACGTGGACATGGTATCTACTCTCAGAGCACCCTGAGGTTGAAGCCAAACTTCATGCGGAGATCGATAGTGTGCTGGCGGGCGGGCGGCCTCCGACCTTCGCGGACTTTGCGCAGTTGCGCTATACGGAGATGATACTCGCCGAATCCATGAGACTGTATCCGCCCGCGTGGGCGATTGGCCGTCTCAGCATCAACGAGCAGGAGATCGCGGGTTACTCGATGCCCCCGCGCTCGCTTATTCTTATGAGCCCGTTCGTCATGCAACGCGACGCGCGCTACTTTCCAGAGCCGGAGCGCTTCGACCCTGAGCGCTGGACAGTTGAAGCGCGCGAAGCCAGACCGCAGTTCTCATACTTTCCTTTCGGCGGCGGCGCGCGCCGCTGCATAGGCGAGGGCTTCGCCTGGATGGAGGGCGTGCTGCTCATCGCCACATTGGCCCAGCATTGGCGTCTGCGCCACGTGCCGACTCACACGGTCGCGCTCCAACCCGCCATCACTCTGCGTCCCAAACACGGCATGCTGATGACCTTAGAAAAGAGAAGTAAAGAACCGGCGGTCGGCAACAGCGAGCCGAAGGACGATGCTTATGCGCAGATCGCCGCATATTAGAATCTTAAGGCTCAGGTCTGTAACGGAAACGAAAGGGAGCGCGCACGTCGGAATAGAAACCGGGATGAAAGTACGTGTCAGTCATTATCCTGCGGCAGCACTGGCGATAATGACCTTATTGTTTCTTAGCTCCAGTGTGAGTGCTTGTCTTTGCCCGCGCGTCAGTCCTTGTGAAGCTTACGCTGATAGCGGAGCGGTCTTTGTCGGGCTGGTGACAACAACGAAGATTGAAACGGTCAAAGGACGCTTTCCACCAAACGCGATCTCTACGACCACGACCGGCGGTCAAGGGCCTGTCGCCTCTTTCCGCGTCGAAGAAGCTTTCCTCGGCGTCAAGACCAAAGTGGTAGAAGTTTCCGGGGGAGGAACTAACTGCGACTATTATTTCGAAGAAGGCAAGCGCTATCTCGTTTACGCTTCAAGAAGCCCTGACGGTCACGTTCTCTACACTAATGCTTGCAGCGGCACTAAGTCCCTCTCCGAAGCGCAGGATGATCTTCGGTATCTACGCAGCGCAGCCAGACGCGTCGCAGGCGGCACGATCTCCGGTGTGGTTAATCGAAAGTCCAAGACTGTCGGGGAAGCTGCGCCCATATTTAAACCGATTCCAAAAGCGAAGGTGTTTCTGGAAGCAGGCACGCGCCGCTTCAACACCATCACTGATGAGAAGGGCAGTTTCGAGTTTCGAGGCATACCCGGTGGCCGCTATAAGATTCACACGTATCCGGCAACGAACCATAGCAGCGCCAAGGCGCTGGCGGAGCAACCGATGAGCGAATGGGAAATCGTCGTTCCGCGCCAAGGCTGTCTGGACACATGGTTTGTTTTAAAGCCCGACGGGGAAATCTCCGGAACTGTGATAGACGATACAGGTGTCGTTCCTAAAGACGTTGAGGTACAGTTGGTCTCCGCCGATGAGAAGCCGATGCCTGACAATGTCGACGGCGTCATGCTGGACGACGCCAGAGGCTTTGAGTTCTCGTTCCTGCCGCCCGGACGATACATCTTAGGGTTCAACCTCATTGGTGGGCCAAGCCTCGGTTCACCTTATCCGGAGTTTTTTTATCCGGGAGTTTCAGAACGCGCCAGAGCCACTGTGATAGAGATAGGCGAACATCAAAAGGTCAACGAGCTTTATCTGCCCAGACCGCTTCGGCTGGGCGAGCGCGTTATAGAGGGCGTGGCGGTGTTGCCTGACGGTCGGCCTCTGGTGAGCAATTGTTCAATTCAACTGATAAATCCCCGAACGGGCTATCGAGAAGGCAATTGTGTTTCGAGCGACAGGCAGGGCCGTTTTTCGATCAAGGCGATTGAGGGTCAAACCTATGAGCTGTCCGCGACGATCAGTAATGGAAGGTCGCTTGTCGATTCAAAACCGATGTTGATAAAGGTCGGAGCGACCAACGAGCCGGTCAGACTCTTGGTGGAAAAGCGATAGATCATGTTAACGGCAAAGACCGCGCCTCTCAAGATTCCACATGGCAGCGCGTAAGCGTTTCGCTGATAGCTTCTGCCAGAGTGATCCGAATGCTGCTCGTCTGCCGTCAACTGCTTCTGGCCTCTGCTTGCTCGCCGGTTCGTTGTGCTGTTAATCTTGACCTCTTTTTTATCGAGCGCGCGCGGCGTGCATTGAAACAGAGTAATCGAAAAAGGCGCGCTCGCTGTTCATACGAGCCAGGTTAACGAGAGGGGAATTATGGCGATCAGTCAAGATTTGTTGGAGATTCTGGCGTGCCCTGCATGCAAGGCGAAGGTTCAATTGAAGGAGGACGAGAGCGGCCTGAGGTGCGTAGAGTGTCATCGCGTTTATCCGATTCGCGACGACATTCCGGTGATGCTGATTGACGAAGCGACGATTGAGCATGAAGAGCCTATGCGAAAACCTTGAGCCGGGACGAGCCACGCTTCTAGGGCCTCCGGGCGAGCGGTTGGAGTCAGGCTCTGAAGAGGTCGAGCCGCGTGCGCTTGGGCCCGCGCGCTGGGATTGGAAAGATGTGCGCCGTGTGCTCGTCGTGCGTTTGCGCTCGATTGGCGATACTGTGCTCTCGACGCCAGCGCTTTATGCGCTGCGCCGCTTTTTGCCGGACGCGCGCATAGATGTGTTGCTCGAAGATTGGGTCGCGCCCGTGCTCGACGGATTCACGGACGTTGATAGCGTCTTAACAATTGAGCGCGGAGCAACGGCCATCAATCGCGCACGCCTTGCAAGAGAGCTTCGCGCAATTCGCTACGACGTGGCGTTTAATCTGCATGGCGGGACGACGGCCACGCTTTTAACCAGAGCCACTGGCGCGCGCCACCGCGTCGGTTTCGCAGATTACCAGTACGCTCGCCTGCACAATCGCACAGCGCCCTCGCCCATAGAGCTTTGGGGAAGAACAAACCTTCATTCAGTCGAGCAGCAACTGTCGCTTCTGGGCTGGACGGGCGTGCCCGTCAGCGATAGACCACGCACGCGCCTGACGGTGACGCAGGAGGCTGCCGCGAGCATAGATGCCAGGCTTCGCGCGTCGGGTTTCAATGAAGCAACTACGTTCGCGCTCGTTCATCCGGCTGCCGCCTTCGAGACGAAGCGTTGGGACGTTCGCAACTTCGCGCGCATGACGGAATATCTGCATGCGCGCTCGCTCAACTGTGTGGCGGTGGCTGCACCGAATGAGGCCGGAATAGTCAATGAGCTGGTGCGCGAAGCGAGCGCTCCCGTGACGGCTTTGACAGACCTCTCGCTTCAGGAAGTAACGGCGCTTGCGGCGCGCTCGCGCCTCTTCGTCGGCAACGACAGCGGCATCGCTCATATCGCGGCGGCCGTCGGCGCTCCGTCGGTCGTGATCTTTGGCTCTTCCAATATCACGCACTGGCGGCCATGGGCCAGCGGGCCTGCCGAAGTGGTGCGCGAAGAGCTGCCATGCCAGCCGTGCCCCGGCTACACCTGCGCAGAGTTCGACCAGCCGGAATGTATCCGCCGCGTCCCCTTAGAGCGCGTCGTCGCCGCCATCGAACGTGTGATTGAAGAAAAGTAATCAGTAGTCAGTCGTCAGTTATCAGCTAAAAGCTTTTAACTGAAAACTGAAAACAGATTGCTGATAACTTGCTTATGATCCAACTGAGTCAAACTCGTGCGCGTGAGATCATAGGGCGCATGCATGGGGCGTCGGTCGTGGTGCTCGGCGACTTGATGCTGGACGAGTTTGTGTGGGGCGAAGTGACGCGCATCTCGCCCGAAGCGCCTGTGCCGGTCGTGGATGTGCGGCGCGAGTCTGTGCATCTGGGCGGGGCTGCGAATGTGCTGGCAAACCTCGTCGCGCTCGGCGCGCGCGCGAGCATCAGTGGTGTGATCGGAGATGACCGCGCGGGCGAACGACTGCGCGCAGAGCTGCGCGAGAATAGTCCGGCTCAGACGGATGAGATGATCGTCGTTGACCGCAGTCGCCCTTCGACGGTCAAGACGCGCATCATCGCGCACAACCAAACGGTGGTGCGCGCAGACCGCGAGCGACGTACGCCCGTCGACGCCACGACGGAAGACAGCATCATCAACGTCTTGCAGAAGGCGATCAGCGAAGCGAACGTTTTCGTCGTCTCGGATTATGATAAGGGCGCTGTCACGCCGCGTATTCTCAATTCGGTTTTGCCGCTCGCGTACGGTCGCGGTATTCCAGTGCTGATCGATCCGAAGATTCGCAACTTCGACGCTTACCGCCCGGCCACGCTCGTCACGCCGAATCATCACGAGGCTTTACGGCTAACCGCGACGGAAGAGGATACGGACGAAGGCTTAAAGCGCGCGGCGCAGTTGATAAGGGAGCGGCTGGGTTGCGACGCGGTGCTGATTACGCGCGGGCCCGGCGGCATGATGCTGATGGAAGGAATGCATGATCCCGTCTATGTCGAGACGGCTGCGCGCGAAGTTTACGATGTGACGGGCGCGGGCGATACTGTGATCGCCACGCTCGCGGCATCGCTCGCGGCCGGAGCATCTATGCTCGAAGCAGCCATTCTCGCTAATCATGCGGCGGGCATCGTCGTAGGAAAAATCGGCACGGCCACCGCCAGCACGGATGAATTGACGAGCGCGATCAGTCGCGGCTAAAGGCGGGCGCGCACAACGAAGACGCGCCCGCTCTATTTTCGTTTGAGACTAAAAAGGATGAAGACGAGTTACCCCCGACTCGCTAGGCTTGGCGCGCTTTTCATTATCGGTCTACTGACAGCTTCGTGCCGCACGGCAGAGGCGCGTCGAGAGATTTTAGGAATCAGCATCGCCCCCAAGGTCACGCACATTGCCGTCGGCCAAACGGCGCAGCTTACGGCCTTTCAGGAATACCGTGTACGCACGGGCGAAACGGGAGCGGCGAGCGCAGAAGGGATGCCGCTGGATGTAAAGCGCGAGCCCGTGTCTGTCAGTTGGAGCGTCTCCGACACGTCGCTCGTCACGCTCGGCGAGGGCGGCAAGCTCTCTGCGCTCAGGCCGGGTCGCGTGACGATCAAGGGCGTCTGGGGAAGTTACGAGGCCGCGCAGACCCTTTATGTCTTGAAAGAGTTAGAACCGTCGCGCCTGCCTCAGCTAAAGACAAGCGGTACGATGTGTCAGCCGCAGTCGATTGACCTGCGCATGGATGGGAACAAAAGTCTGCGCTTTAATCTTGGCTTTAACGACACGAAATGTCGCGACATAAAATTGGAGACGAAAGCGCCCGCGCAGCCGCTTCCGTGGGAGTTTCGTTTCGATGGCGGAACGCTTGAACTCGGCAGCGCGCGCGGGCTGGTCGTGAGCGGCGCGGCGCGCGTTGACGGTCATGGCGAGGCTTCGTTTACGGTCTGGTCGGAGGGCGAGGGCGCGTACCCTGTGGCGCTCAAGGGCAAGACTGTTCTGCTCGTCGGCGATTCGATGGCAGCGGGCTTACAGCCCTCGCTGCAAAAAATGGTCGAAGCGGCGGGCGGGCAATTTCACGGAGAGCCCTGGCAAAGCTCTACGATCATCGGTTGGGAGGGAAGCGGCAAGCTCAAGGAGATGATAAAGCTCCATCAGCCGGACATCATCTTTATCTCGCTCGGCTCGAACGAGCTACAGGCGCGCCGTCCTGAAGGGCGCGCTCCACTGATAAAACGAATGCTTGAAGAGATCGGCGCGCGCCCAGCTTTTTGGATTGGCCCACCGAGCTGGAAGCCTGATCGCGGTCTGCTGCGCGTGATTGAAGAGAATTTTCAACCCGGCCATTTTTTCAACGCCAACGATCTAAACTTACCGCGCCAGGCCGACGGCAAGCATCCAACCCTCGAAGGCTTTGAGCAGTGGACGGAAAAGATTTGGAGCTGGTACGCGCGCATAAACTGAAAAGTTGGCAGAAGAGTTTTGCTAATATTTAAGACTGAATACATGACAGCTAATAAGGGTTCTTCACAGCTTGCCTGCTTTCTTTTGTTGATTGCGCTCATCGGCTGGACAACTTCACCTCTCTTCGGCGCACAGCAGCAACAGCGCGAGCGCAGAGTCAACCAGCCCGCTCCCGCTCCACCCGTCACAAACGCTTCACCTGTTCAAGAGACGACACCGACAAGTGCGGCATCGCCGAAGACTTTGGAGGAGTTGCGCGCGCGTATCCTTGAGGTGCTGCGCAGACCTGAGCTTGCGCCCGCGCAGTTGAGCATCAAGGTGGCATCGCTCGACTCCGGGCGAACTCTCTTTGAAGAGAACGCTGGCAAGCTGATGCTGCCCGCCTCGAATATGAAGCTGTACACGGTGGCTGCGGCGCTCGACCGTCTTTCGCCGGACTTTCGTTTTAAGACCTCCGTGTATGCGCCCGCGCCGCCGGACGCTACCGGCACTGTGCGCGGCGACCTCACCGTCTATGGTCGCGGCGATCCGACCTTTGCCGCGAGCCTCAACGGCGGCGATTACTTTAAAGCGATTGACGCTCTGGCAGAGCGCATCGCGGCTTCCGGGCTCAAGCGCGTAGAGGGCGACCTTGTCGGCGACGAAACCTTTTTTACCGGCGCGCCGCAGGGCTTTGGCTGGGAATGGAACGACCTGACGTGGTACAGCGGCGCGGAGGTGAGCGCTCTCTCCATCAACGACAATGCGCTCGATCTGATCGTCAAGCCGGGCGCTCGGGTCGGCGCGCCTTGCACGATCACGACAGGCCCGCCCGTGCCGCTCGTCACGATCAACAATCGCACGACGACCACAACGAGCGGTACGCGCAGAGAGTTGATCGTTTATCGCGGCCTCGGCGAGAATGTTATAGAGGTCGGAGGAAGTTTGCCCGTTGATGATCCTGGCTGGACGGCTGGCGTAGCCATCTCGCGCCCCGCGCTCGCTTTCGTTTACCTGCTGCGCGCGCAGCTTGCCGCGCGCGGCGTACAGATCACAGGCCGCTCAAGGACTGTGGATGCGCGCGCTCAATTCGATGTGCCGACGACGAGCGCTTCGCGTGTAGAGATTGCGAAAGTGGAATCAGCGCCCTTGAGCATCATCGCCGCGCAGGCGCTCAAGCCGAGCCAGAATCTTTACACGGAGTTGATCCTGCGCGCGCTCGGCAAAGCGACCGTAGTGGACGCAAAGCTTTCGAGCGAAGAGGCGGGGATCGGCGCTGTCAAAGCTTTTCTCAAAGAGGCAGGGATTGGCGCGACGGATGTGATCTTGACGGATGGCTCAGGGCTCTCGCGCCGCGATCTGGTGACGGCCAACTCCACCGTGCAACTGCTCATATACATGAGCCGTCATCGCTACGGCGCGGTGTTTCGCGAGGCGCTGCCCATTGCGGGCGTCGACGGGACGCTCAGGAATCGTATGAAGGGAACTCTGGCGGCGGGCAATGTGCGCGCCAAGACGGGCACGCTTTCCTCTGTCGCCACCCTCTCCGGCTATGTGACGAGCGCGGCGGGCGAACGCCTTGTCTTCGCCATCATGCTTAACAACTATCCTGAAAGCTCTCTGATGAGCCGCAATCACCTGGACAACATCGCCGTGCTGCTCGCAGGATATAAAGGCAGTGACAAGTGACAAGTGACGAGGGACAAGTTAAAGCCTTCTTCTTGCTCGTCACTTGTCACTTATCACTCGTCACTGTTTTCAAAAATGCAATTTATAAAATTTCAAGGCTTCGGCAACGATTACATCGTCTTTGAGGCGGAAGCGTTGGCCGGAGTTACGGACTTGAACGAGTTCGTGCGGCAGGTCTGCGAGCGGCATTACGGCGCGGGGGCCGACGGCATCGTCGTCCTCGAAAGTGGCGAAGCGGAGGATGCAGATTTCGTCGCGCGTATCTTTAACGCGGACGGGAGCGAGGCCGCCATCTCCGGCAACGGCACGCGCTGCGCCGCCGCGTATCTCTATTACCGTCATCTGTGGTCGCGGGCGGAGCTGCGGCTTTCGACAGCGGCGGGCATCAAGCTTTATCGTTTGCGAGAGACTATCACTGAAGGTCATTACTGGTTCGATTCACACCTCGGCCAACCCGCTCTTGAAAGCGCCGCTGTTCCTTTTGAGACGGATGAGCCCATGCAGCGCGTCGTCGCTTACCCGCTCGCGGTTGATAATGAAACGTGGAAGATCACGGCGCTCAGTATGGGCAATCCGCACTGCTGCATCTTCGTGGATGATTTCGATAGTGTGGAGTGGCGTCGTCTGGGTCGTCTGATTGAATCGCACACGCAGTTTCCTGAAAAAACCAACGTCACGTTTATCCGTGTGATTGATCGCGCGCGGATTGAGCTGCGTATCTGGGAACGCGGCGTGGGCGAGACCTTCTCTTCCGGGACATGCTCTTGTGCCGCAGCGGTCGCCTCGATCATCAACGGTCTAACGGAGCGGCGCGTTCAGGTAGAGACGCCCGGCGGGCGCATGGAAGTAGAATGGCGAGAAGACGGCGAAGTCGTCCTGACGGGACGCGCCGATGTTGTGTACAGCGGCGAGTGGTTGAGCTTTGAAACAAAAGTAAACCAGGCGTGATACATAGAGGTGATCGTTAACAGATGTTCAGAGTAGGTTTGCTTGACATGACTAATAGTCGAGAGTAGCTTTGCGAGGATTGAAATTTTTAACATGAGTCCAGCTTTTCAAAAGCCTCACTCCTGTTAATCTCGCTCACACATCAAAATCAAGGAGAAAGAATATGCTCTCACAATCTCCGCCGATCAACTTTTATCTTCGCAAGCCTAAAAGTTTTTCCAGACTAATACTGGCTGCCGTCTTAACAGTGACGCTGTTGCCTATAACCAGAGTTGTCACACACGGGCAAACAGATCAGCCGGGAGAGCGGATGGTCAGGAAGCTATCGTGGCCCAAAGAGCCGGTTAAAATAAAGGCGCTTAAAAGTAAAGATAAGACGATTGAATTTGGCAAGAGATTTTCAGCCGACGATGACTGGCTGAAAGATTTAGTGGTGTCTGTTGAGAATACTTCCGGCAAACCCATTCTGTTTATCGGCATAGATTTGCTATTTGTAAGAAACGATAATTCACCAGAGCCTCTCTGGACCTTTGAGCTTGCATACGGACGCAGAAAATTACCCAATGAGCCCGTACACCCGGATGCTCCAAAACCGTTTCTTTCCGGGGAAAATATCGACATCTCCCTTTACGATGGAGCATACGAGGAGATCAAACGCAGATTGTCCGAGCTGAATTATGATGGCGAGATCAAGCATATTAAATTAGTAGTTGACGATATTTACTTCGCTGATGGGACGAGATGGTATGCCGGTGTCTTGTTTTACCCAGACCCCAACGACTCTACTAAGTGGTTGCCGAACACCATTTTCAAATGAGCTTTACAAGAAGCCTCCTGAGTGACTAGCCGTCTACATTTCTCGGCTAAACAACTAGAAGTAGTCTCATAAATACCCAGCCATGCTACGCTCAAGCATGGCTAACGTGCGAGGCGAAGAACTAACTGATGAGCAATGGGTGATTATCGGCCCGCTCATACCTGAGCCGCCGCGTCGCGAAGACGGGCGCGGTCG
>DATLMN010000141.1:0-6322 GCA_035537255.1 Pyrinomonadaceae bacterium
GTAGAAGACTTTGGTGACGCCCTCAAGGCGTATGAGCGGTTGGGCAGATTGTGACATTAGATTATCCTCAAGTTAGGGGTGTGATCAGCGGCCAGTCACCCGTCAACAGTAAAATGCACACCCCTTGCCTAAACTGATGACTGATGCCTGACCGCTGAATGCTTTTTCAATTCAAAAGAATACGGTTGTAGTTGTCCCAGGCGGACGTGTCCGACAGGATCACCTGCTCGCCCGGTTGTAAGCCTTCGATTATCTCGACAGTATTGACGGAGCTGCGGCCGAGCTTAACCTGCACGCGCACGGCGCTCTTGCCGCCCTCTTCCAGCTTGAACATGCCGACTGTACTCTGCGATTGACCAAACGCCGGGCGACCGACGAAGACGACATCGCTCAGGCGTTCAAGCTCAATCGTACCGTCGACAGAGAGCGCAGGACGCGCGCCCTGCGGCAGCTCGCCGTCCAGAGCCACGTCCACCGTCACTGTGCCCTGCTGTGCGGCGGGGTCTATGCGCATGACGTGGCCCGGGATCAGTCCGTTGCGTGTATCAATCGACGCCTGTTGGCCCAAGGTGATGTCCTTGGCCTGCGTCTCTGCGATCTTCAACTCGGCTTTCAGGTGCTGCGGCTCTGCGACGCGAGCGAGATTAGTTCCGGGCGTGACCTGTTGGCCCACCTCTACGACCATCTCCTGCAACACGCCGCTCGTTCCGGCCAGCACCCTCATAGAGGCCAGACGGCTCTGGCGTAGTTGGGCCAGCGCCTGCAACTGTTGAATGCGTGCCTGCTGCGCGGCCATCTGGGCCTTGATAGATTTGACGTTGACTTCCAAACGCTGCTGCTCGATCTTGTAGCGATTTGCCAACTCTTCTGTCCTGACGCGCGAGAGTCTTAAAGTGATGGCGGGGATCAGACCGTCGCGTGCCAGTTGTTCGTCCGTGTCCAATTGCAGCTTGGCCTGCTGGTAATCTGCGCGCACGGTCGCGGCTGCCGCCTGTTGAGTCATGCGGTCGCTCTCAAGGCGCACCTTGAGATTGTTAAAATCGGCCTGGCCCGCGCTTAGCGCGAACTGCGCGTCCTGCGCTTCCTGCGCCAGCGTCGGGTTAATCAGCTCAAGGAGCACTGTTCCGGCGCTCACTTCCGTTCCGGGCTGAACCAGTATGCGTTCTACTCGTCCTTCGGTCGCGGCGGCGATGACTCTGACCTCTTCGGGGACGAGCGTGCCGGGGCCGCGCACCTGCCTGAGCATGGGGCCGCGCTTGACCGTGTCTATCCAGACGGTCGAGCGTTCGACGCTCGGCGCGGCTGGCTTGAGGCGCGAGACGCCGAAGGTGATCAGCGCAATAGCCACGATGCCTATGGTGGCAAAAATGATCTGCCGCAGGCGGCGATTCCGCTTCTTCTTATTTTTATCTTGACGAGGTATATCCATTTATTACTCCGCTCATCTATCTTTAGAGCGAACCGCGTGCCATCTTTGCGAAACGAGCTAAAGCGAGAAATAATTAGACTTAATTAAAAGCGCCGGGGGCGAGTGCGACCTTGCCTTTTCTCGCTTTCGGGAAAGGCCCGTTTCGGATTCGGAAAAGCAGAGGTCAGGGCCTGAGGAAGAGGATTTAACGGGCGGGCCGGAGCAAATTGTCTCCACCAACTTTTCCTGCTCACCGTCGTCTCTTCTTTGGCCCTAACCTCCACACTTAATCATTGACGACCCAGCCGTCCTGCAAATTGATAATACGGTTGCCGTACGTCGCATTCTGCTCAGAGTGCGTGACCTGTATGATGGTCGTGCCCTCTTTGTTCAACCTCTTAAAGAGTTCCATGATCTCTTTGCCCTGGCTGGAATGCAGGTTGCCCGTGGGCTCGTCCGCGAGGATCAGCTTCGGACTCATGATGACGGCGCGTGCGACGCCGACAAGCTGCTGCTGACCGCCCGAGAGTTGGTTCGGATACAAATCCTTTTTGCCGACGATCTGAAAGCGATCAAGGACATCGCCGACGATTGATTCGCGCTCGGCCTTCTTGATGTCCTTGTAGGAGAGAGGGATTTCCAGGTTCTCGTAGACGGTCAGATGATCCAGCAGGTGATAGCTCTGAAAGACGAACCCTATGTGCTGCTTGTGAAGCTGCGCGCGCTCCTTCTTGCCAAGCTTGTGAACGGGATGGCCCATGAAGTAGAACTCGCCCGTCCAGGCACTGTCATGCATGCCCAGGATATGCAGCAGCGTCGATTTGCCTGAGCCCGATGGGCCCATCACGGAAACGAACTCGCCTTCGCCGACATCGAGGCTGACGCGCCTGAGCACGTAAGTCTTCTGCACACCGTGCTCGTAATATCTCTCTATGTTTCTTAATTGAATCATGGCTTGTAGGGGTTCGGGCGCTCCTCATCGCCCCCTAGTCACTTTCTCTGAAGGTTAGAACGTAAATTCCAGAGCAGAGTTCCCATCAACATTTCGATTTTCTTGATTGAGACACTGATGGAAAAATGTGGGACCGACCATTTATATAAGGAATTACCGTGCCATCACGCGGGCACACGTCAAAGGAGATGAACTCTTAAGCTAAATCGAGGGGATTGCAGTGTTTGAGGCTCTTGGAGGGAGCTATATTTTCCCAATTCCGGGACGGCGATGTTCGAAATCGGAAAAGCTGCGGGACGTTCCTAACTGAGAAGACATGAGGTCAGGCGAGCAGATCAATGGAGTGTGTGAACCTCAAAGAGAGTTAGTGTGCTGGTTTGACATCTCTGCGCTCTCTCAGCGCCCTGCTCTCTACGTCTCGGCGGTGAGTATTATGGAAAACAATTCACCGCAGAGACGCAGAGAAAGAAGCGGAGTTAAGCGCAGAGTACTGAATTCATAGGATACTACTAAAAGAGAAGCTTGATTGCCCCTTTCGATTTGCTGCTGCTCTTTTTCCTGCCGCTCCCCTTTTTTCTTTTCGTCGAGGTGGCGCGCGTCTTCTTGCTCGCCTTCGCGCCTCGCTTTGAGGCGGCGCTCTTTTTGGTCGTCCTTGTCGAACTCTTTTTTGAGGCGGCGGGTTTGCTCTTTTTAGTCGCGCGCGCCTTCTTCGCAGTGGTCGCTTTTTTGCCGGTGCTACTGCTGCTGGGGCTCGCAGACTTCTGTGTAGAGTTGAACGCGCGCGAGGGCTCTTGGCCTCTGGTTTGCGCAGAGGGCGGTTCAACTGTTCTTTGCGGTGGCACGACTTCGCTTTCAGTCGTTCCGGTGCTGCCCGGTCGGAGCATCTCTGCTGCCGTGGGGCTGATGGTTTGAATCCAATCGGCCTCGGTCTCAAGCACTGTGCGGTTGACGGTAGCGGCTCGCTCTATGACTTCGCCGCCGATGCGCGCGGCCTGCTTGATTGCGCCCTCGCCGACTTCCAGCAATGTGCCCAGCAGATTGCTCTCGCCACCACTGCCGCTGCTGCTCTTCCCTCGCGCCGCAGAGCTTCGTCCCCTGACGATTCTCGTCGGCTTGCGCTGCTTGAGGAAAAATCTTTTGATCTTTTCCCGTATCACGCGGGCGCTGTTCTCTTTTCCCTCCTTGTCATGGAAAGAGTCGCAGAACTGCCCGTAGCTGCCCGTGAACTGAATACACCAGGCATCCTTGCCGATGGGCTTGTTGATTTCCGTGATCTCGCAATCCAGTTGCAGGTCATTGACGGCCTCGCGCGCCGCCCGCGTGATCTCTTCCTTATCCATGCATCCTCGTTTCTCTTGATCGTACTTTTAAGAAATTGACAGGGATGGACAGAGATTGTCAGGATAAAAAACAGGAAGAAAGCATCCGTACTTTACATTTGAGATTTGCAATCTCAACTCATCTTGATGAGCTTTGCTTTTATCCTGATAATCTCTGTCCATCCCTGTTAATTTACTCTGTAAATGTCTCGACCGTTCGGTTATTTCAAATGACTCTAAAAGGTCTTCAATACCAGATAGCCTCAGGCTCTTCCGGCAACTTCGCCGTTCTGCGTATTGACGCGTACCGTCTCGCCCTCTTTGATAAAGAGCGGGACGCGCACTGCGAGCCCCGTCTCAAGCGTGGCCTGCTTCGTTGCGCCACCGGCGGCCGTGTCGCCCTTCATGCCAGGCTCTGTCGACGTGACCAGAAGTTCGACGTACATGGGCAACTGTAAAGAGACCGCCGCGCCGTTATACTTCAAGACCTGTACGGTCATCCCGTCCTTCAGATAATCACGATCATCGCCGACCTGCTCTGCATCGAAGACGAGCTGTTCATAAGTCGACTCGTCCATAAAGTGAAAGCCCTGCGCATCATTGTAAAGAAAAGATGCGGGCACTAGCTGCACGTCCGGCTCTGCAAACTTCTCGCTGGACTTGAAGCTCTTCTCCTGCACAGCGCCGGTCAATAGATGTCGCAGCTTGGTGCGAACCATTGTCGCCGCCCCGCGCGCCGTCGGCGAAGCGAAAAAAACCTCGACGACTGTGAACGGTTGTCCATCGACCGAAATCAGCATCTTACGCTTTAACTCGTTGGCTCCGATCAGTGCCATTCCTCATCTCCGTCCTGAACGATTTTAAGAGGAAGCAGGGCGAGCCTGGTTTACGTTCGCCCTGCTCCCGCTGCTCTTTCTAGCATGCGCGCTCGGCGGCAAAAGCTATTTGCCATCCTGTGATGCGGTGGGCTGTCGCCTGCGGATCACGTTGGCCAGACCTTCGAGCGCTTTTTTAGCCATCCCCGTCGGGTCTTTTGTGCCCAACAGTGCGCGCGCATCCGTGATGATTCCCAATAGCTCATCCTGTACGATGGCGCGTACGCGGTTCTCGTCTATTTCCGGCATCTTCGCTTTTCTCCTTCTTGTGGCTTTAGGCTGCGAAAGCTTCCAGCACTTCGTCACTATGCTGCTCGACGTTGACCTTATCGAATATCTTTTTGATGCGCCCCTCTTCGTCTATCAGAAAAGTCTTGCGCGCCACGCCCATAAACTTTTTATCACCCCAGGTCTGCTCGCCGTAAACGCCGTAAGCTTCCGAGACGGAATGATCCCTGTCGCTCAGGAGCGTAAACGGCAGATTGTATTTTGAGATAAAAGCCTGATGCGACTGCTCGTCGTCGAGCGAGACGCCCAGGACCTTGATGTTCTTATCCTCGAAAGTCGAGTGCGAGTCCCGCAGAGAGCATGCCTCTTTCGTGCAGCCGGGCGTGTCGTCCTTCGGGTAAAAATAGAGCACGACCTTTTGGCCGCGAAAGTCCGAGAGCTTCACGTCACGTCCCTGTTCGTCGCGCGTCTGGAAATCCGGCGCAAGTTCGCCTTCCTTGAGCATGATGAGTGCTTTCTCCTTTATCCTGATTTGTTGGTTTTCGAGTACGCTCGGTATTCTAGCATTATAGAGAGGCTTGTACTCAAGTATCCGTCAAGGAACGCAAGCCTTTTAAAATTTTTCTACAGGTAAATCATCACAAGCGTCTGTCAACGATAAATGATATGCTTTCCCTGATTGAAAGGATGGATTGCGATGCCCGCGAATCAAGGTCATATCCTCTACGTCGAAGACCACGACGACACACGCATACTGATGACCCTCATGCTTGAGCAGGCCGGCTTTCAAGTGACCCCGGCGACGAACGGCGAGGAGTGTTTAGAGAGAGTCAAAAGCGGCGAACGATTCGACCTGTACCTGCTCAATCACACTTTCCCGGATGCTTCCGGCGTGACGATCTGCGAAATGCTGCGCGAGCTGGACAATCACACTCCGATCATCTTCTATTCCGGCAGAGCGATGCCGCAGGAGAGAGAGGCTGCGATCAAAGCAGGGGCGCAGGATTATTTGATAAAGCCGCTGGACCTCTTTAACGTCGCAGACCACGCCGCCAAATGGATCGCCGCGAAGCGGACTTCTGAAGAGCCACAGTGATCTTCGGATTGATGAAACGCTTGACGAAAGCGCACGTGTATCAGTCAGCGTGCAAACAAGACGTGATGCGTTTTATCATCTGTCACATCAAACGCGAAGGTCTGCGCTCAATCGCGTCTTAATCAACAGTAGCGTGTTTCGATCCGGGGAATGAAACGGGATTGTATAGTCATCGGCGGCGGGGCGGCGGGCCTTTTTTGCGCCATCGAAGCGGGCAAGCGCGGCCGCAGCGTGCTGGTCCTTGAGCACAGCGAGCGCGTCGGCAAAAAGATCGCAATCTCCGGCGGCGGTCGCTGCAACTTTACTAACACGAATACGAGCGCTGAAAATTTTCTCTCGGCCAATCCGAATTTCGTCAAATCGGCGCTCTCGCGCTACACGCCGCAGGATTTCATCGCGCTCGTCGAGCGACACCGTATCCCTTATCACGAAAAGAAGCTGGGC
>DATLMN010000142.1:0-18216 GCA_035537255.1 Pyrinomonadaceae bacterium
GTGCTTGATCTTGACTGAATCATCCTTGAAGTCAGTCGAGTAATGCGACACGGGTTCGTCGAGGTCCAGCTTGCCCTGCTCGACAAGCTGCATTATCAGCGTCGACGCGAACGTCTTGGTTATCGAGGCGAGGTGAAAAAGCGTGTCCGGCGTTGTAGGAATTTTGTTCTCGAGGTCCGCGAAACCGAATCCTTTGATCCAGACGACCTTTTGCTCCTTGAGAACGACGGCCGACAGGCCGGGAATCTTGAGACGCGCGCGGAGGTCATCGACTTGTTTCTCGAAACGCTCCAGTCGTTTCTTATCCTGGGTTGAAATATCGTGGGTGCTCCTGCCCGGCTGCGTTTGAGCTAACGAAGCGCTGGCGTTGCCAAGCAGTGCCAAAGCAAAGAGGCTCTTGGCAAGAATTGTGAAGTTGTTAATCCTCACTTGACTTTCCCCCTCTGCTACTAAAACACCGCGCGCGTCTGTTTTGTGTCAAATATCTTCTTGCTTTGATGTTACTGCTCATTACATGGGTAAGATGCCTGACAGAATTAACCAGGCACGTCAAGGAAGACCTGAACAGTTACAATCTTGATTTTTGCGCCCGAAAATCAGCTTTTGCCAAAGCAGCAGGTCAGTACCGCCTGCGGTCGCGGGCGGGTACTCAACATTGAGTACCCGCCCGGCTTAAGCAGGCGGTACTGACATTGAGTCGCCCTCAATTGCAAATCACTATAGGCATGACTGTGCAAAACTTTACTGGCTCACCTACGGCATGAACTCGGAAGGCGGCGGTGGAGGCATAAAGGTTTGAAGGAGTCTGCTGCTCTCTTCCTGCCGATCACTTATTCCTTTGACGACCTGTATGGCTAGAAAGGCGGCGATGATACTGACGGCGTCGGCGACGATCTCGACTTTGGCTATCGTGAATAACAGGTCTGGCGTTTCCGGCAGCCTGTACATTCTGAAGACGGCTTGATCCAAAACATTCGATACGACCCAGAATCCCCACCACCACCCGAGCAAAGCTAAAGAGCCGCCCTGTGGCGCGTATGTTCCCAGGGGAGCGTTAACCTGCGAACCGCTTTTCACCCAGATTTCCTTCATCACCCTGTAAGGTATGTACAGGCTGGCAAGCGGTATGAAGAACCCGCCGACGGCCCACCCCGGCGAGTATTCAAGCCTGCTGACACCCAGAGCAGACAGATTCTTATAAGCGCGGTGTATCCACATCAGAAAGAGCACTGCCGTCATGATAAAGATCAGAAATTGCAGCAGGCTCAAAAGCACTTGCAGGAGATCGACCCAACTCTCTTCACCTAAAACGGTGAGGTCGCCGAGAGTCGTTTGAGGAAGGATGACGAGCAGGAAAAAATTGAACACCAGATGAACCAACGCAACCACGATCCCCGCGAACAGGAATATCACCAGCAGTTGCGTGCGCCCGCGCCCAGAGACAAATTGTGAGTTGGCATAGCTCATCGTATCGAAAGGGCCCAACTGTCATATTTCACAGTGCTAACATCTTAGCCGCTGTGCGTCGTCTTCAGTTCTCTCGTCATCAGGTTATTTAGAGCGATAGCTTTCCATCGTTGGTAAGTTCCTTAGAGCTGTTCCCATTCATCGCGCTCAATCATCGCTTGCTTTAACAGCCGCGCGAGCAACTCTTTCCCAATATCACTTTGATGGGGATTGGGTATGCGTAAGGTAATATTATCTTTGAGCATGAATTGATGTTTACCGCCGGAGTATGGGCCTGTAAAACCTAGCTGCTTCAGATAACCGAGTAAGTCTTTACGTTTGATCGGGCCAAAGCGAGGCATCAGGCGACTTCCCTGATGCGTAGTTCGATGCCGTCAACTGTCGGTAACGGTAGGTTTCTGGAAACACGAAATAAAATCCACTCTTCCAACACTTCTGCTAGCTCCTGACGGCATGTTTCGAGTGAATCGGCATTGGCATAAATGCCCTTGAAGGCGGGTATCTCGCCATAGAATGTCCCATCGTCAGAAAGAATTTCGTATTTGGCCTGACGCATAGCTGCGTTGATGTAATCCAATAACATGTGAGCGCCTCTGTGCAGTGCTAGTTCGTGGGCTACTATAACCTAGTCTTCGGCCGTAGTCATCGGACTCTCTCGTCGGCAGCGCAACACCATGTGCTGCTGGTGGGAATGCGCTTGCGTTATTCCTTTGATCGTAGCTCGCCTATCCAACCGAACAGGCCGTAGAGGAAGTCTAGCGCGCCGCTGATGATCAATCCGTAGGTGATAAAATAGTGCCCGCCCTGTTGTGAAGAAGCCGCCACTGCATAAGTCCCTATGGTGATGACCAATCCTAGAAAGAACAGTCCAATCCCGATGAGCATGTGCTTTTGGTATTGGCCTCGCCGGTACTTACTGTTTTCTTTGGCCTGTGTGGCGACCGCCTGCGCTACTGTTCGCTCATCAAGCGGCGTGTGGCAAAAGCGACAGCTTTTGGCATCACTTGAGATGTATTCTTTACAGCTAGGGCATTGAAGAACTGGGGCAGCAGGCATTTTCTGATCCCTCCTTTGCTAATAAAGGAAAGAAGTGCGCACACGCGCGCCGCGCACGCTTCAGCTATTTCAAAGCCCTGCTAGAGCCATAGAAGCCCACGGCCAGCGTGACGTAGACCTATTTAGTTGGAGGTCAGCTCCGCAGTCTTTTCCGTAATGCTCTTTTCCGCCCAATCGTTGTCGCGGCTGGATTCACCTGCGCGCAGGCGTTTGGCCTGCTTCATACGCTCGACCAAATCCATGTGAGTTGAAAAATATGGAATGCTCTTGCCGACGATTTCCTGTACGGTCTCGAATCCTTTGTCGGTCATGAATTTCTCCATGCCCTCTTTCAGCTCGTCGATGATCTTGACGCCGTGCAGCATCACGCCAGTGCAAAGCTGTACCGTGGAAGCTCCGAGCAACATAAATTCCAGCGCGTCGTGCGAAGTCTCTATGCCGCCGATGCCGCTGATGGAGACGCCAGGGGGAAGCGATTGCGCGAGCTGGCTGACCATGCGGAGCGCAATCGGACGCACGGCCTGTGAAGAATAACCGCCCGGCACTGTATGGCCTTCGACGGTCGGCAGAGGTCTGAGCGTGTTCAGGTCAACACCGATCACGGAAAGAATAGTGTTGATGGCGGAGATGCCCGCTGCTCCGCCGCGCACTGCGGCCGCAGACGGCTCTTTGATGTTGGTGATGTTGGGCGTCATCTTGGCCCAGACGGGAATCGTGGCAACCTCCGTCACCCAACTCGTGACCTCTTCGGTCAAATCCGGGTGCTCGCCCATCTCAGAGCCCATGCGGCGCTCCGTCATCCCGTGCGGGCAAGAGAAGTTCAGCTCAAAGGCGTCGACGCCCGTGTCCTGAACCAGCCGCGTCAATTCCTGCCAACGCGCCTTATCGTACTCCTCCATAATCGAGGCGATGAGGACGTGCTTCGGGTACTCCTTCTTGATTTGCCGGAACTCTTCGAGCCACACGTCAATCGGGCGATCCGAGATCAACTCTATATTCTCAAAGCCGATGATCTCGCCTGTGCGCGAGCGCAGCTTGCCGTAGCGCGGGACGACGTTGACGACCTTCGCGCTTTCGAGGCTGACGGTCTTCGCTACGACTCCGCCCCAACCGGCGTCGAAAGATTTAGTGATGACACGCGCGTTCGTTCCCGGCGGGCCAGAGCCCAGCAGAAAAGGGTTTGGGAACTCAATGCCATTAACAGTAATCGAGAGATTCATAATCAAGCCTCCGAAAGACAGAACTCAGGACTCAGAACACAGAATTCAGGATTCAGAACCCGGAACACGCCACGAGAGTGTAGCAGATAACGGTGAGCGATATAGCATCCGTCTTATACCGAATCCTGAGTCCTGAGTCCTGTCTTCTTGTTTTTATTCCGTGACCAGTTGATCGTAGGATTCCGGTCTGCGGTCGCGATAGAACTGCCAGGTATTTCTGACCTGCGCGATCATGTCCAGGTCTAGGTCTGCGACGACGAGCGCATCCTGATCGCGCGGCGCTTCGGCGACGAACTGGCCGCGCGGGTCGCAGAAATAGCTCTGGCCGTAAAACTCGCCGATGTCCCAGGGCTGCTCGTGGCCGACGCGGTTGATCGCGCCGATGAAGTAACCGTTGGCGACGGCGTGCGCAGGCTGCTCAAGCCGCCACAGGTATTCGGAGAGGCCCGCGACCGTCGCCGACGGGTTAAAGACGATCTCCGCACCGTTGAGGCCGAGAATACGCGCGCCTTCAGGGAAGTGGCGGTCGTAGCAGATATAGACGCCTATGCGCGCGTAAGCCGTCTCGAAAGTCGGATAGCCCAGATTGCCAGGCTTGAAGTAGAACTTTTCCCAGAAGCCGGGCGCGACCTGCGGGATATGGTTCTTGCGATACTTGCCGAGGTATTTTCCGTCGGCGTCGATGACGGCGGCCGTGTTGTAGTAGATGCCCGTAATCTCTTCTTCGTAAATGGGCACGATGATGACCATCTGGTGCTTGCGCGCCACGTCCTGCATCAGCCGCGTCGTGGGCCCATCCGGAATTTTCTCGACCGCTTCATACCAGCGCGTCTTCTGCTCGGCGCAAAAGTAAGGAGTGGTAAAGACCTCCTGCATACAGAGAATCTGTACTCCCTGGCGCGCGGCATCCTCTATCATCGCCAGATGCTTTTCGATGTTGGCGCGCTTGATCTCTTCAATCGGCGCGTCTGTCGGCCCGGCATGGGCAGCCTGAATCAGGCCGCATTTGACTGTGCGTGCCATAAATTATTCTCCTTTAAGGTTCGAATGATTGCTCATCAAAATGTAGTAGAGGACGAAACCCAGTGCGAAAGTGACGAACCACGCGTAGGTGTAGAGTGTATCGAAGAAATTCGGATTTGTAACCTGACCGCCGGGTGTGGTCGCCGCGCGCAGGAAGCCCGGCACGACCGGCAGGATGGCGAGCGTGAGCGCAAGGATGGCCCGCCAGTTAAAACCGTTCGAGTAAGTATATCTTCCCTCCGTATCGAAGAGCCCGACCAGATCGAGTCGTTGACGACGCAGCACCCAGTAATCGCAGATCAGGATACCGGCAATCGCTCCCATCAATCCGGAGTACCCGATCAGCCACGTAAAGATATAAGCGCCCATCGAAGCCATCAGCTTCCAGGGCATCATCATGATACCGATCAGCGCCGTTATCAACCCTCCCGTCACATAGGAGATGCGCTTCGGATTGAGATTTGAAAAATCGTTCGAGGGTGAAACCACATTGGCCGCCATGTTGGTCGTCAACTGCGCGGCGAAGATGACGGCGGTGGCGAAGAGAATCACGATGATGCTATCGAAGCGCGCCATCAGGTCGACGGGGTTCGGAATCGCCACGCCGTAGATCAGTAGCGTCGCGCTCGTCACCGCCACGCCGATAAAAGCGAACGCCGTCATCGTCAAAGGCAGACCCAGTGCCTGCCCCATCATCTGCGATTTTTGCGATCTGGCATAGCGCGTAAAGTCCGGAATGTTCAGGCTCAGCGTCGCCCAGTAACCGACCGAAGCCGTCAACGAGCCGGGAAAAATAGTCCAAAAATTATTATGCTCTTTTTGCAGCGCGCTCGAAGCAGATAACACATGACCCAGACCTCCCGCGCGCCAAGCTGCCCAGCCTAACAACACTGCGCCGCCACCCAGCAGAAGCGGCGCTGACCACGTCTCCAAATACTTGATACCCTCGACACCTTTGAGGATGATAAAGACCTCTATGGCCCAGAAGATAAAGAAGGCGATCCAGGTATGAACCGGCACGCTCAAAACTGACGCGCCGCCCAGGAGATTGTTCCAGCCTCCGCTCATCGCCGCGAACAGCGCGTCCAGAGCCGTCCCGCCGATCCACGTCTGAATACCGAACCACCCGCATGCCACAACGGCGCGCAGGATGGCCGGAATGTTCGCGCCCCGCGTGCCGAACGCCGCGCGGCACAGCACCGGAAATGAAACGCCGTACTTCGTACCCGCGTGCGCGTTGAGAATCATCGGAATGAGCACGATGGTATTGCCCAGCAGGATCGTAATCATCGCCTGATACCAGGTCATGCCCGCTTCGATAAAGCCGCCCGCAAGCGTGTAGGTCGTAATGACGACGCTCATGCCGATCCACAGCGCGGCGATATTCCATGTCGACCAGGTTCGCTCCTTTATCGAAGTCGGCGCGAGATCGCGATTCCAGAGCGGGCTCGCGGAGACATCCCTTTGCAGCTCTTCAAAATCACGCTGCGTGACGGCAATATCTTTCCGATCAATGGGCGTGGTCGTCATCTATTTTTATTCCGCGATTAAATCCATCAGGGTATGCAATCATCTTTGCCTTCGAGCCCGCAACGAAAAAGCTGCGGCACAAGGCTCATGGTCAGCTCTTTGGTGTTCTTCCAGACTTTCGTCTCGCCGTACTTGTCCGCCGTCCAGCCAAGACGACTCTTGTTACGCCAGACGCCTTCGAGCGCTTTTGCTTCGTTCGCGCCGAACAGATGATAGGATTCGTGCAGCAGAATCGTCGCCCTCTCCGTATCATCCCTGGCCGTATCGAAGAACTCCGGGTAGAGAGTGAGCACCTCGAAAGGGAAGTTGGTCGCGGCATACGCGTCGTGATGTCCGACCTGCGTGTTCCACCAATTGTCAGTTGTGCGAAAGCTGACCAGATGGCGCAGCACGAACACCTCTCGACTGAAACCCTTTTGTTCGAGGACGGCGATGGCGCGCTCTACGGTCTGTCGCTGTTGCCAGCGGATACCGTCCGACGTGACCAGCAGCGACATATAATAGATCGCCAGGATAACGCACGTCATACCCAGTATCCACGTAATGCGCCTGACGAAGCTACGCTTCTTTGGAGCCTCGGCCTCATCAATGACAACGTCTGCCGGGACTTCTTCCGTAAGAGACGCGCCGCAGCGTTTGCATTGCTCGGCGCTCGCGAAATTGACGAGCCCGCACTCTTTGCACCTGAGGCTTTTCATAAATCACCCGGGCTCGACACTGAAATCCGCGCGGCGCTTTCGATCACTTCAGCTCAAAGCTGACGACGACGCGCGCCCGAATTGAGATTTGCCCGAGCGCGATAGTCGTTTCTTCCCCTGAGATGTCCCCGCCGGCAATCATGCCGGCAACATTGCTCTGCGCGCGATTATCATACGGGCCCGGATCGTCTTCCTGAATCATGTGTGCCTTGCCGATGGTCTGGCCGATCTCGCGCGTCAAGGCGATGGCCTTCTCCTGCGCGGCGCGGATCGCCATCTGTCGAGCCTGATCCTTAATCTTGCGAATTTGTGTAGAACGGAACTCGACTCCGCGAACGTAATTGACCCCGGTCGTCAGCGCATCCGAAAGCAGACTCTCCGTGTGCGAAACATCATTAAGGATAATGACGATTCTTTTGGAGACCTCGTAGCCAAGGAATTCCCCGTTTCGGTGGCGATCTTCCGGGATTGAAGATTGATAGTATTTAGGGACGACGCTGATGTAATCGGTCTGCACGTTGCGCTCGGGAATCTGGTACTTGCGCGCCAGCGCCAGAACCTTCCGGACGCTCTCGTCATTGAGCGCTTTGGCCGTCGCCAGCTCTTTGTTCATGGTTTCGACTTCCAGTCTAAAAACCACCTCGTCGGGCGCGACTTTGACTTCGGCCTGTCCCGTCACCGTAATCAGAGGTCTCTCAATCGAGCTTTGAGCCGCTGTGCTCCAACAGCAAGCGATCAATAACGCTGGCAGCAGGACTATTAGACGCCGGACTATTTTCATCATCCTTCTCACACTTTCGATCAACGAACATTTACATAGTGACGCACGTGCCGCGCTTCAAGAAGCGACCGTCGCCGGGCTTTCCCCTGTACTCGCCATTCTCTATGACGACGCGCCCGCGCGAGAGCACAGTCTCGACCACACCGCGAATCGTTTTGCCTTCATAAGCGGAGTAGTCCACGTTCATGTGATGCGTTTTGACTGAGATGGTCTGTTCACGTTCAGGGTCGAAGATCACAATGTCCGCATCAGAGCCGATGGCAATAGTCCCTTTCTTCGGGAACAGTCCGAACATCTTGGCCGCAGCGGTTGAGGTCAATTCGACGAAGCGGTTCAGGGACATGCCCTGTTCTATACAAGCGCCGTTAAAGATCAGCGGCACGCGATGCTCTACGCCCGGCGCGCCGTTCGGAATCTTAGAGAAATCATCGCGCCCCAACTCCTTCTGCTCTTTCATGCAGAAAGGGCAGTGATCCGTCGAGATGACTTGCAGGTCATCCATACGCAATCCCTTCCACAACTCCGCCTGATTCCATTTCTCTCTCAAGGGCGGCGTCATCACGTACTTCGCGCCCTCAAAGTCTTCGCCGTAATCGTCTATCGAGAGAAAAAGATATTGCGGGCAGGTCTCTGCAAACGCAGGGATGCCACGGTCTCGCGCCTGGCGCACCTGTTGAAGGGCGTCAGCGCAGGAGAGATGGACGATGTAGACGGGCGCTTCGGCCATCTCCGCAATCGCGATGGCGCGATGCACGCCTTCGGCCTCGGCGATGGTCGGACGAGTCAGCGCGTGATACTTCGGCGCGGTGCGTCCTGCGGCCAGCGCGCGTTTGATGATCTCATTAATGACGATGCCGTTCTCTGCGTGCATGCAGATCAGTCCACCGCGCTCTCCGGCTGCGGTCATCGCGCGAAAGATTGTCGCGTCGTCCACAAGAAAGACGCCCGGATATGCCATGAACAGCTTAAAGCTCGTCACGCCCTCGTCAATCAATCGGTGCATCTCCGGCACACGATCATCCTCTAGGTCAGTCGTAATCAGGTGAAAGCCGTAATCAATCGCCGTCTTGCCCTCGGCCTTAGCGTGCCATGCGTCGAGTCCCTCCGTCAGCGTTTGTCCCTTGTACTGCACGGCGAAATCAATGATCGTCGTCGTCCCACCGTGCGCGGCGGCAATCGTGCCCGTGCGAAAATCATCCGACGCTTCAGTTCCGCCAAAGGGAAGCTCCATGTGCGTGTGCGGATCAATTCCACCCGGAATAACCAGTTTCCCCGCAGCATCAATCACCAGATCAGCCTCCATCTCAAGCCGCGCGCCGATCACGGAGACTCTTTCATCTTCAATCAACACATCAGCCCTGTAATCATCGACGGCGGTGATGACGCGTCCATTACGAATCAGTGTTCTCATAAACTCTCCTGAAAAAACGATGGAAACGAAAAGCTTATCCCTTCGGCAGCACGCCAATGCCGCTCAGGATTTGTTTGGTCAAATCAACCCGTTTGTCGCGGATGGAAAGGTATGTCGGGCCTTCCATGTTGGCGGCGAAGAAGTAGACGTTGCCGCCTGTTTCGACGTAGCCGACGAACCAGCCGATATACTTGCCGCTTTCGAGTGCGCCTCCGCCGGTCTTGCCGCGCAGTGTGTACTGTGAAGTCTGCTCGCGCACCATGATCTCTTTGACGATGTCTATGGAGCGACGCGAGACTGGCAGTTCGTACTTGTAGAACTTTTTCAAAAACTCTACTTGCTCGTCGGCGGAAATCTTCAGCGTGTTGTTGAGCCAGAAATAGTCCACCGGGCCTGAGACGTTTTTGTCGCCGTAGTTAAAATCTGTGACGTATTTCTTCATCCGCTCAGGGCCGACCTTGAGCGCCAGCTCGCGGTAATACCAGACGACGGAGTTTTGAAAGGCAGTGCGCAACGTGTGATCCTGCTTCCAGTGAATAAACGGCTCTGTGTCCCATCCGTCGGGCGGATACTTCTGTTTGTCCCATGGGATGACGAAATCGACATCGCGAATCACGCCTGACTCAAGGCCAATCAACGAATTCGGAATCTTAAAAGTCGATTTCGGATTAAAACGCTCGCGGCAGCGCGCCTCGTTATAGCGCGTGTAACGATTTTGCTTCAGATCGTAAAGCACAAAGCAGCCAACGGTGTCCTTGAAATAACTGCTCAAGTCCTGAGGCTGCTGCTGCGGCTGCGAGTCGGCCATCTGGCTGACAGGGCTCGTGCAGCCGATTAAGAGAACGACGAGGATGAGTGGCTTGATGATTTTCATTTGTCTAAATGCCCGGAGCGTTTCTGCCAAGCGCTGCGCGCAACCACTAGAAAGGGGAGCAGCATAAAGAAGACGAAGACGGCCGCGTACACCCAGATGCGTGCCTCGAAAGGTAAAAGAGGCCGCATCAGAAAATCATAAATGTCCTGAAGCGCGCGTTGAAGCATTGGCTTTTGAATTTAAGATCGAAAATTCTAAAGCTGACTGAATGCGCCGTCTAAGGCTTCGATGAGTTCATCCACTGTGTCTTTCGTCGAATTGAGCATTAGCCCTGTGCGAATCACGTTGCCGTAGAGTCCGCCTTTGCCGATCAGGACGCGGCGGCGCTTGGTCTCCTCAAAGACTTTGAGCACGGATTGCGGGTCGGGCTCTTTGGTCTCGCGGTCTTTGACCAGCTCCATTCCCTGCATCAACCCAAGGCCGCGAACGTCGCCGATGACAGGGTACTTCTCCTTTAACTCTTCCAGTCGCGAGCGGAAATGTGCGCCGACCACGGCTGCATTTTTCTTTAGATCATCGTCTTCAATCACTTTGATGACGGCGAGCGCGGCGGCCATCGAAACGGGATTGCCGCCGAAGGTCGAAAACGTCAGGCCCGGATAACTGTCCGCGACTTCGGGAGTGGCGGTCGTCATGCCTATGGGCACGCCGTTGCCCATGCCTTTGGCCGAAGTGATGATGTCCGGCACAACGTCCCAATGCTCTATGCCGAACCACTTGTCTCCGGTGCGTCCCCATGCGGTCTGCACTTCGTCCGAGATAAAGAGTCCACCGTGATTGCGCGCGATCTCTGCGGCGCGCTCGAAATAGCCGGGCGGTGGAACGATAAAGCCACCGACGCCAAGTATTGTCTCGGCCATAAAGGCCGCGATCTCGCCCGTCGTCGTCGTCATAATCAATTCTTCTATGTCGTTGGCGCAGGCCAGACCGCATTCCGGATAAGTGAGCTTGTAAGGGCAGCGATAGCAGTAAGGCGCGCGCGCATGAACAATGCCGGGAATCTGCGCGGGCAGCGGTCGCCACGTCGAATGGCCCATAGTCGAAAGCGCCGTCGCAGACCTCCCTGCGTAACTATGGCGCAGGACGACGATCTCGTGTCGGCCCGTATAGGTCTTGGCCGCGTGAATCGCCGTATCGTCGGCTTCAGTCCCGCTGTTGGTGAAGAAGGTTTTCTTCAATTTGCCAGGCGTAATCTGGTAAAGCTTTTCGGCCAGATCGGATTGCGGCTTGTTGGCATAAAGCGTCGAAGTATGAGAGATCGCCTTGACCTGCTCGATGATCGCTTCGTTGACCTTCGGGTTGGCATGGCCGATGCTGACGGTCAACACGCCGCCGAAGCAATCCAGATAACGATCACCCGCATCATCCCACACGTACTCTCCCTCTCCGCGCACGAGCGCCAGAGGCTCTTGATAGTAAGTGGCGACCGCAGGGAAGAGAAACTCCTTGTGCTTGCGTACGATCTCGGACTGGCCTGTGCTTTGTTCGGCTGTGCTCATAAATTTACCTCTCCGGTTATAATGCCTTAGTTGGTGACTTGCGCATCGTCTGGCGATGTCTTCGGGGCGCGATATGCTTTGCCCTCGTTCTTCAGCTTAAAGAAGATAAAGTAAACGCCCCAGGCGAATATCAGGATCATCAAAGCTAGCGCGTAGAGTCCTTTCACGTTACGGTTGATCTCGCGCGAGTAAATAAAACCCAGAACGGCGGGTAACAGTCCGATGACGGCGAGCAGGTACGTGCGCAGAACTCTGGCGGCGGAAAGTTTTGTCTTATCCACAATCCGGAAGCGCGAAGTCTCCTGCCCGTAACCGAACTCCTGCGCGAGCGGCTCTATGACGTAGGTCGCAAGTGGAAAGATCGGCAGAAAGAGCGCGATGACCCAGCGCGTCGCCTGATATGTTCCGTCACTGAGCGCGCGGTAATCCAGCAGCGTCGTGCCGAAACCGTTGAAAGAGTAGAATGACCGTGCAGGCTTTTGCGGCTGCTGTAGCTTATCCGTCAGCTTTTTCAACTCGTCCACGCTCTGCTGAAAAAGTGCCGGAGCAAGCGACTCGCCGCAACTGGCGCAGACGGAAGAAGCAGTCGGGTTGATGTTCTCTGCGTTACAGGCGCTACACGTAACAGTTTTCATGTAGTCTAGAAATTGCGGGAAATCAAGAGCCGCTGATACTGTCGTATCGT
Organism: Pyrinomonadaceae bacterium; assembly: GCA_035537255.1. Taxonomy (GTDB): domain Bacteria; phylum Acidobacteriota; class Blastocatellia; order Pyrinomonadales; family Pyrinomonadaceae; genus DASQYE01. Next base: position 12,245 of record DATLMN010000142.1, read on the forward strand.
CTGGCTTTTCACATTAAAATCAAACAGGATAGACAGGATAAGCAGGATAAAAACTAACAACATTAGCGCATGAATGATTGATCGCTTTTTCTTATCCTGTGTATCCTGTCCATCCTGTTAAATTCTTTCTTCGCGCTTCTCCGGTTAATACAGATTCCCCTCGCGCTTGCGACCTGTGTAATCGACGTAGACGACCTTCAGGTCTGTATAAAAATCCAGTGCGGTCGAGCCCTGTTCGCGGTCGCCGATGCCCGTCGCTTTGATACCGCCAAAAGGGATATGCGCTTCGCCGCCGGTGGTCGGGGAATTGATGTGCGTCATGCCCGTCTCGATCTCGTCGACGAACCGAAAGATACGCGCCGCGTCGTTGGTAAAGATGGAAGACGACAGACCATATTCAGAGTCGTTGGCGACCATCATCGCTTCGTCAAAATCCTTGACGCGCAGCACGGAGAGGACTGGGCCGAAAATCTCTTCGCGCGCGACGCGCATGTCTTGCGTGACGCGGTCGAAAACGGCCGGCCGCACGAAGTAGCCTTTGTCAAAGCCATCGCCTGTGGCGCGCTCGCCGCCGCACTTCAATTCTGCGCCGTCCTCGCGACCGATCTCTATATAACTCAGGACGGTCTTGAACTGGCCCTCGTCCACGCTTGGGCCCATCTCCGTGGCGGGATCGCTGCCGGCCCCGAGCCGCATGTTTTGTGCACGCTCTGTGATGCGCCGGACGAACTCGTCCGCGACCTCGTTGACGACGACCGCGCGGCTCGTCGCCGTACAGCGCTGGCCCGAAGAGCCGAACGCTCCCTGCGCAGTCGACTCGACGGCCAGGTCAAGGTCTGCATCTTCGAGCACGACGACCGGATTCTTGCCGCCCATCTCGCACTGAACTTTCGCGCCGCGCCGCGAGACCTGCTCATACAAACGTATGCCCACGTCGTTCGAGCCCGTAAAGGAGACGGCCTTGACAGCCGGGTGATTGATGATCTCGTCGCCAGCTTCAGAGCCGGAGCCAAGGATAAGATTGAGCACGCCCGGAGGAATACCAGCTTCCTCGAAAATCTCCGTGATGCGGACAGCAGTGGCGGGCGTCAGACTGGCTGGCTTAAAGACGACACTGTTTCCGGCGACGAGCGCGGGCGCAATCTTCCAGACAGGAATGGCGACGGGGAAATTCCACGGCGTAACGACGGCGACCACACCGAGCGGCTGCTTGATCGTGTAGGCGAAATTGAGCGGCAACTCCGATTGAATCGTCTCGCCGGAGATGCGACGCGCTTCGCCCGCGCAGAACTCCGCGACGTTGATCGAGCGTTGCAGTTCTCCACGCGATTCCGCGATGGTCTTGCCCTCTTCGCGCGTCAGAAGCTGCGCCAGATTCTCTTTGTCCTCTTCCATCAGACGTGCCGCGCGCGCGACGATGCGCCCGCGCGTCGGAGCGGGAGTTCTGCGCCACTCGCGAAAAGCAAGGCTCGCGGCCTCGACCGCACTGCGCGCCTCTTCGCGCGTCGCCTGTCGAAACTCGCCGAGCACGTCATCCGTATTCGCAGGATTGCGATTCTCGACCGTTTTCCCCGAAGCGGATTCAATCCATTGTCCGCCGATAAAATTGCGATAAACTGTCATCGGAGCGTTTCTTTCTCCCCTGAACTTTTATGTTCGTAAATTCGAAAGCTTTGTCTATATAGAATGTCTTCCAGGCTGGCACTACACGCTATGAGCCCACGCTCTTCGGAGCAATCAAGCCCGGAAGTGGTGACTCAAGCGAGCGTAAACTATATCATAGACGGCTATGATTGAAAGCCAAAACATGTCCGCATCAACGGGAACAACCGAGCCCTTAAACCTGCGCGAGCTGCTTGAACAGCGCACCGTTCAGACGCCCGATAAGGTCTTTCTGTTTTCCGAATCGGATGGCCGCCGCTACACCTATAAGGAGTTTGACGGCGCGGTCAACCGTGCGGCGCATCTGCTCGCCTCGCGCGGCGTGGCGAAGAGTGACAGGGTCAGTCTGCTGATGCCGAACAGCCCGGAATATATCATCGCTTACTTCGCCTGCTTTAAGCTCGGCGCAGTCGCAGGCCCCGTCAACTCGCTGCTCAAGCCGCAGGAGCTGTCTTACGTCATCGCCAACTCCGAAGCGAAAGCGCTCGTCCTTCATTCTGAGTTTCGAGCCCAGATAGATGCCGTTCAAAAAGAGCTTCCCGATTTGCAACACGTCTTGGAATTCGACGACGAGGCGCGGGCGACAGCAGAGTTTCGAGACGCGGGTGCGCTCACCAACACGTCAATCGAAAGAGACGACGAGGCGATCATCATCTACACTTCGGGTACGACGGGCAAGCCTAAGGGCTGTTTGCTGACGCACGGCAATCTGATCGCCAACGCGCGGCAGATTGCAGGTTGGCTCGGGTTTACAGAAAGAGATCGTCTACTGACAGTGATGCCGCTCTTTCACATGAACGCCGTGTCCGTGACGACGATGACGCCGCTTTACGCCGGAGCTTCCACGGTCGTCAGTCCAAAATTCTCAGCCTCTCGCTTCTGGCGGATCATCTCGGGCTACGAAGTGACATCGTTTGGAAGCGTGGCAACGATGCTCGCGCGCCTGTTGAGCGCTTACCCTGAAGGCGTCCCGGAAGGATTAAAGACCGATCAGCTACGCTTCGCCATGTGCGGCTCTGCGCCTGTGCCTGCGGAGATCATGCGCTCCTTTGAAGAGACCTTCAAATGCCTGGTGATCGAAGGTTATGGTTTATCGGAGTCGACCTGTCGCTCGACCTTTAACCCGCCGGACGAGCGCCGTCGTCCGGGCTCTTGCGGAATGCCCATCGGCAATGAGATGAAGATCGTCGACGAAGAGGACAGGGAAGTCGCCGAAGGGGAATTGGGAGAGGTCGTCCTGCGCGGGGAAAATATTTTGAAGGGCTACTACAAAAATCCTGCGGCGACCACAGAGGCTTTTCGCAACGGCTGGTTTCACACGGGCGACATCGGCTACAGAGACGCGGACGGCTTCTTCTACATCGTCGACCGCAAATCCGACATGGTCATACGCGGCGGCGAAAATATCTACCCGCGCGAGATTGACGAAGTCCTCTACACTCACCCAGCCGTCGCAGCGGCCGCCACCATCGGCGTGCCCGACGCGGTTTACGGCGAAGAAGTCGCGGCCTTCGTCGTGCTCAAAGAAGGCGCAGAGGTAACCGCCGAGGAGATCATCAGTTTTTGCCGCGAGCGCCTTGCTGATTACAAATGCCCTAAGTCAGTCCGCTTTATCGCGGAGATTCCCAAAGGGCCGACGGGCAAGCTGCTCAAGCGCGAGCTGGCGCGCCAGTATGCGCAGGGATAAAAGCAACGCTCACTGGAATGTGCCTGGCACATTCCAGTGAGCATCTATGACGACCGTCTTTCGCGTCTTTATTACTTATAGGAGATGACGAGCTGTTGCGGGCTCGGTTGAAGTTGATGAAGCTCGCTGCGGCTAAATCCCGCCGCGCTAAACATCTCTTCAAACTCTCTGAAAGTATAAGCGTCGCCCGCTGGCGTTGAGCCGAGCATCACAAGGCTAAACATGGCAGAGGGCGGCGGCGAGACGCGGTCTTCATTCGGCACGAACTCCACCGTCACGGCTCTTCCATCTTCAGAGAGCGTTGCGTAGACCTTCTTCAAAAGCTTGACACAGGTTTCCGCGTCGAAGTGATGTAGAAAGTTTGTGAGCAGGACGAGATCGTAATTGCGTCCGAACTCGACATCGAAAGCGCTGCCGGGAATTGTGCTGTAGCGGTCTGCCACGCCAGCCTTCTGTGCATTCGCTTTTGCCACCTCAAGGACGTTGGCCCAATCTAGGGCGACGATCTCTGCGTCCGGATTCTGCTGCGCCACGGTGATGCCGTACATGCCGTGACCGGCTGCTATGTCCAGGACTTTTATTTTGCGCCCGGCCTCCATCTCGATCTGCCGGGCCATCAACTGCGCAGGCATCGCCATCATAGGGGCCATCGCGCGCGCGAAATCGACCCAGACCGGATGCTCCGGCGCGATAGTTCCGTCTTCAGGCAGCGCCGTGCCGCCCTGACGAACAGCCTCAGTCAGATTATCGAAGCCCTTGGTGAGCATGGGCGAAAGAAGAAACTCAAGAGCGCCGCCCATGTAGGCGGGCGAATGTTTGTCCAGGAACATGGCCGAGTCCGTAGTCAGGCGATACCCGTCAGAGTCTTTGGTGAGGAAGCCGATGATGCTCAGGTAATCGCAAAGAATCCGTATGCCACGCTCGCTCGCCTGACATTTATTAGCGATTGCTTGAGCCGTGTGATTGCCCTCGGCGATGGCTGCGAAGACATCAAGCTCGATGGCCGCTTTGATTGCCGAAGAACGCTGGTAGGCGTTGACTGTCTCGAAGAAAAGAACAGGTGAAGGCGTCGTTTGTTGTTCAGCAGACATAGATGATCTCTCCAAGATAAATAATCAAAGTTAAGAATGCTTCGAGGCGATTTTACATACAGCGATCAGAATTGTCCTCCGAAGAGGCTACAAGCATGTTCGCCGGACAGACTCTTTTTCATGAAGCCGCCGTCCTTACTTATTTAATCTAGCGCGGCACACTTACCATCTTTCGCAGCAGTTGTTCAAGCGCCTGTTGCGGGTCGGAACAGAGGCCTGTATGAACGGCCGAAGTCTGAATGACTGTGCTGCGCGGCGCGACCAGCCAGTCAAAGCGTGCGCGGCGCGGCAAGCGCCCTATGGGCCCGGCCTTTTCGCCTCCCTCGCAGATCAACTCGATGGCTTTCAGATGAGCCTGTATCTCGCTTATATCAAGCTCCGGCGCTAAGGCCGCGAGGCGCTCGGCGTCCAGATCAAAACGCGCGCGTAGAAAGTCTGCCGCCTGGCAAGAGAGTATCACGCCGACGTTCATAAACTCTTCGCGCTCTATGTGCGGCACGACGCGGACTATGGCGTAATCAAACGAGTGACGCTCGGACACGGTCGGCCTCCTCCAGGAAAATTCTGGGCGGCTCAAGCCGTCGCAACAAGTAATCAGCATACGCCTGCCTGTACTCTTCAGGTCTCAGAGATGGAGCTTCAGTTTTGAGCCATGCGTCCGGAATAAGGTTGACGATCTCTTTTATCACGTCCGGCGTCAGGCGCTCGGCCAGGGGAGCATCCGTTTCCTGCAACCTGCTCGCGGACGGAAGCAGGATATGATCTTTGATCTGTTGAAAAGGGCTGCGGCTGCGCTCCATGTAGTTGGCCCAGGTATGATGGAAGTAGAGCGCCGCTCCGTGATCTATCAGCCAAAGCTTTTTGTGCCACATGAGCATGTTCGCGTTGCGCGGCGTCCGATCCACATTCGTTACGAAGGCATCGAACCAGACGACCATTGAAGCCAGCTCTGGGCTCAGCTTCTCTACGAGAGGATCGTACGTCACAGAGCCGGGCAGGTAATCGAGCGCAAGGTTGAGTCCGACGCTGGCTTTTAAGAGGTCTTGAATCTCCGGGTCAGGCTCTGTGTCTGCGAGCGCGCCGTCCAATTCCACGAAAACTATCTCAGGCACGGGGAGTCCGAGCGCGCGCCCGATTTCGCCCGCGACCAATTCCGCGATCAGCGCTTTCGGCCCCTGGCCTGCGCCGCGAAACTTCAGTACGTAGAGCCCGTCGTCGTCCGCTTCAACAATCGCCGGAAGCGAGCCGCCCTCGCGAAGCGGCGTGACATACCGCGTCGCCGTTATTGTTCGCACATCCAAAATTAACCTTCGCCTCACTGCTCTGAAATTCTATCGCACCAATGCTTGCCTCAAATTGTCTTACGTCCCTTAAGGGTTTTGCAACCGGGACATGACACGGACGCTTCTGAAAAGCCTGTGAAGTTAAAGGCGGGGCGCGCCGCCTGAATTGGTTGGCTCACCTCTGTTCTGTATACAAAGATAAGGAATAAGCTCTACATTACGAATATCTATCTCTTGCTTATTTGACAG
>DATLMN010000143.1:0-29740 GCA_035537255.1 Pyrinomonadaceae bacterium
CAACTATTCGATTCCCGGAGTACTGAAGAACGCGATTGACTGGGCGTCGCGCCCCTACGGCGACAGCGCCTGGTCGGGGAAGCCTGCGGCCGTGATGGGCGCCTCCACCGGGAGCATCGGCACGGCGCGCGCGCAGTACCACCTTCGGCAGGTGATGGTTTTCCTCAACATGTTCCCCCTCAACCAGCCCGAGGTGATGGTCGGGGCGGCCAACGAACGCTTCGACACCGTAGGGGAACTGACCCACGAGCAGACGAGGGAGTACGTCCGCCGGTTGGTTCAGAGCCTCGTGGATTGGACGCGACGCCTCGGGCAGCCGGTTGGCGGATGACGACAATTAGTAGGGGCGAAAGATCAGACGACGCCTCAATACCTGTTGGAGTGGGATATTTTTTTGTCAGTCAATAATTTTATAACAAGCCCGCCTGTCAATGAATATCCGCGTCAATTCGCAGACATCTCATACCGCTCAGATCGAGCCGGTAACACCCGCGGATGTGTGTAATCCGAATCAACGCCGTGTCGCAGCCGGCGCAGCGCAGGATTGCGCCCATGCCGTGCCGGTAAAGCAACAATTCTCCGACAGGCTTCGTCGTGCCGCAGCCCGCGCAGGTCGCCTCTGCGGCCGTCATCTCGAATGGAAAAATCTCGTTCAGCAACCCGCCCGCCGCGTTGCCGTCCAATCTCAAATCGTTATCCTTCATGCCGCTCAACCTCCGGTAGGCCCGAATCGCTCCGTCTTGATGCGTCCCGGCTCATAACCCAATTCCAGTAAATAATCGGCGACCGTCTCGACCAGCGCGGTCGGGCCGCAGGTGAAAGCGAGCGGCTTTTCCGCCCGCGGCCAGGCAGTGTCCGACAGCATCGCGAGATCGATTCTGCGCTCGTAGCCGGGCCAACTCGGTGGACGCCGTCTAGTTAGGGTGTGAATGACGCGGAGCGAGGGGTCGTTCGCGGAGAGGCGGTCAAGCTCTTCGCGATAGATAATATCTTCGTAGGAGCGCGACGAGTAAAGGAGTTTGGTCGGTAATGTATTGCCCGAATTGGCGCGGTGGCGAAGCATTGCCATCAGCGGCGCGATGCCGCTCCCGCCCGCGACGAGAAAAAGCGGCGAGCCGTCGTTCTTCTTGTCGCGGGCGTCCCAGACGAAATAGCCGCCGATCGGCCCTCGCAACTCGATGCGGTCGCCGACGCGCAATTCATCGACCAAGTATGGCGAGACCTCGCCGCCCTCGATGCGGTCGACCGTCAGCATCAGACGTTTATCTTCCGGCGGCGAAGCGATCGAATAGCTGCGCTGCGCCTGATAACCGTCCTCCGCCGTCAGGCGCACGTCGACGTGCTGCCCCGCCAGGTGCGTGCTCCAATCCGGCAGCTCCAGAATCAGACTCTTCGCCTTCGGCGTTTCCTGCCGGATTTCGACCACCGTTCCGGGTTGCCATTTAAGCTGCTGCGCCATGGCTTTTAATCACCCTCGTATCGCTGTTCTTTCCAGGGGTCGCCGTAGTTGTGATAGCCCGCCGTCTCCCAGAATCCCTGCCGGTCTTCCCTGACGAGTTTGAGGCCGCGCACCCACTTCGCGCTCTTCCAGAAATAGAGGTGCGGCACCAGCAGGCGCGCAGGCCCGCCGTGTTCGGGCGCGAGCGGCTTCCCGTCGAATTCGTAAACGACCCACGCTTTACCATTGCGGACGTCGGCGAGCGGCAGGTTCGTCGTGTAGCCTCCGTCGCAGAAAGCGATGAGGAAACGGATGTCGGGCCGTGCGTCGAGGTTAACGCCTTCGAGCAGCGTTTCGACGGAGACTCCCGTCCAGACGGTGTCGAGCTTCGACCACTTGGTGACGCAGTGAATATCAGCCGTAAAGGTCTCACGAGGCAGCTTCAGGAAATCGTCCCAAGACCATCTCAGGTCTTCGGCTACCTCGCCGTAGACGGAAAAGTCCCACCGTTCGAGCGGCGTTCGCGGAGTCGGCCCCGCGGACAAGACCGGGAACTCCTTCGTCGCATATTGGCCCGGCGGAATCCGCTCTTTGAGCGCCCTATCGTTTCCCCTCGCCCGTCCTTTGAAACCGCGTGAAATAATCTGTTCAGCCATAACTACCTCCCTATAAAGAAAACCGGCGCGGCCGCCTCAGTCCGGCGGCTCACTCAAACGGCCGGGCACGGCCGAGTCCTTCGGCGGTGCCCTCAGTGACCGACGACCAGCAGGATTAGAAGGGTCACAAAACCGACGACCAGCAGCAGACCGTTGAATTGCGGCGAGCCGTGGAACGCCTCCGGGATCATCGTTTCCGAGACCAGAGCCAGTATCGCGCCCGCCGCGAACGCCTCGGCCGTCCCTAGTACTGCCGGCCCCGTGCCCCGGAGCGCGAGTCCGGCGAGCGCCGCCGCGAGGCTGCTCATCAAGGCGATTCCAATCCACACACCGAACACGTAGCGCGCGCCACGGCCCGCGCGCCGCATTCCGGCGCTGCTCGACAGGGCTTCCGGGATGTTCGCCAGAAAGAAGGCCGCGACAGTCCCCAGGCCGGGCGCGCCGTGTTGCAACACACTCAGCCCCAGCACCACCCCCTCTGGAACGCCGTCGAGGAATGTGCCGGCCGCGATTGCCAGCCCGCTACCGGGCTGAAGCTCTTCATCCGGCTGCGCCACGCATTCGCCGCAGCGTTTTCGGTGCCGTGCCCCGCGGCGGGAAAGTAGCCAGTTGACGGAACTGAACACCGCCGCGCCGCACAGCAGACCCGTGACCGTCCAGTGCAGGCTTGCCGCGCCGCGCGCGTTAATCACTAGGTCCACCGCCACCACGGCCAGAAGTACGCCGGCCGCGAACGTCATCACGCGGGAGATAGCGGTGTGCTGAAGCGTCGTGTAGTAGCCGCCCACGGCCCCGATCAGCAGGCCGGATGCGGACAAAGCTCCCCAGCCCGCCGCTTGCAACAAGCCGTGCAACTCCGCCGGCGGCCCCATCACAGTCTGATCGTTCATCTACCCGAAGCCCGAGTGACGCGCATTCTTTTGATCTGTTGAGCGAGGAAGTTATTGATGTATCCGGCTATTAGGTCGCCGACGCCCTGACCTCCCGTTCGCGGCCGCCTTCGTTATCACTTAAGGCCCATTCGTGGTCGGGAGCGGGGCCGATATTGCGCCTCCACGGGTGGGATGTCCATCATACTTTGGTATCGGTCTGCGGCCCGGCGCATCGTCCGGGATTAGCCCGTCGGTAGCGTTTCAAAATAGCAGATTCAGTAGGGCAGGCCATGTTTGTCCAGAGTCTCTTCGGGTATCGCCGCTTGGCGGAAGCCGATAAAAGCCCCTTTCCGCCTCGACTCATTTTTCTCAGCACATCCTATTTGCAAAAAAAACCTTGTTACCTGCACGGAGCCAAATTATTGTTGACCGTTAACGGAAAAGGATATAATCTTCGCGCGCTTCAAAATTCATTGACGAGAGTGCTACTCCGGCTCATTTACTTCAGACGAGAGTCCCTCTCCTATTAGCTTCACGCAAGGTTGGCTCCGCTTAAGAGTTCATCGCAATGGAAGAACTTCCTGTGAAGAGTTCACAGCAAGACTCCTCGCCGGAATAATCCTTACTAACGCTTCCAGGGTTAAGGCTCAATACAGGCTTCTAAATGCCTGACTCATAACACCCTCGTTCACTGTTGAGGTAAAGCTGGTGCTAAAGGACGGCGACAACCTGAACGCATCCTCATCTTCGGCAATAGGCTCGAAAGGTCAGGAGGCGGAAACCGGTGCCGGGGACAGCAGCGCAGGCGGGGAGCGCAGCCCTTCCATCTCTCTCCCTAAGAGCGGGGGCGCAATCAAGGGGATCGGCGAGAAGTTCGCCGCCAATCTTATAACGGGCACCGGGTCTATGACTTTGCCCGTGGCTACCAGCCCCGGTCGTTCCGGCCTCAGCTTGCAGCTTAACCTCTCCTACGACTCCGGCGCAGGCAATGGCCCCTTCGGCTTTGGCTGGAATCTGTTATTGCCAAACATCACGCGCAAGACAGACAAAGGATTACCGCAATACCGCGACGCCGAAGAGTCGGACGTTTTTATCATCTCCGGCGCCGAAGACCTCGTGCCGGTGCTGGTCGAAGTCGACGGGCGTTGGGAGCGTGAGGTGCTGCCGCCGCGCACGTTGAACGGGGAAGATTACCGCGTCCAACGCTACCGTCCGCGCGCCGAAGGTCTGTTCGTACGCCTCGAACGCTGGACGAATCTGCAAACAGGTGAGGCACACTGGCGCTCGATCACACGTGACAACATCACAACCCTTTACGGCAAAGACGACAATTCAAAAGTCTTCACCGCGGACGGCTCCGATTCCGGGCGCGTCTTCAGTTGGCTTATTTGTCAAAGGTACGACGACAAGGGCAACGCCATCGTCTATGAGTACGCGGCTGAGAATGATGAGAAGGTTGATCGCAGAGAGGTCAACGAGCGCAACCGCACGCGCACGGCCAACCGCTATCTGAAGAGCGTCAAGTACGGCAACCGGACGCCGAATCGGGACGCCGACTGGAACCCGACCGACGCAGCCCAGTTGCCGGACGAAGATTGGATGTTTGAAGTGGTCTTCGACTACGACGAGGGGCATTACGAGGAACTAGCTCCGGAGCCAAATCTGTCCGAAGCCGAACAGCACCGCTTCGTTCGCGCTTCACTTGCTGCCGGGGACACGTGGAGCGTTCGCCCCGACCCCTTCTCAACCTACCGCGCCGGATTTGAAATCCGTACTTATCGCCGTTGTCGCCGCGTGTTGATGTTTCACCGCTTCGACGAACTGGGCGCTGAGCCTTGCCTGGTACGCTCCACGGAGTTCGAGTACGCAGACCTTGATTACACACAGCCCACGACGATTGAAGTCGAGCTTGCGCATCGGGGCAGCACACGCTTTGCTTCCTTCATTCTTGACGTCACCCAGTCGGGATACGTCCGCGATGAGACACGGCCGGTCGTGGAACTCAACGGCGTCAGGTCTGTGACTTATCTGAAGAAATCTTTACCGCCGCTCGAATTCGAATATAGCAAGGCCGAGATTCATGATGACATACGCGAGTTGGATGCCGAGAGCCTGGAAAATCTGCCCATGGGGCTTGACGGCATAAGCTATCAATGGCTGGACCTTAATGGTGAGGGCATCTCCGGCATCCTGACGGAACAGGCCGGCGCATGGTTTTACAAACCGAATCTGGGCGATGGCAAGTTCGGGCCGCTCGAAGTGGTTGCGGCAAAGCCGTCGCTCGCTGCTTTGAGCGGCGGACTCCAACAGTTAATCGACCTCGCGGCCGACGGGCAGCAAGACCTGGTGAGCTTTGCAGGCCCGACCCCCGGCTTCTACGAGCGTGTTAACAACGAAGGCTGGAAGCCCTTCAGAGCCTTCACGCGCCTGCCCAACATTCGCTGGGACGAGCCGAACCTGCGTTTTGTCGACCTCAATGGCGACGGCCATGCCGACATCCTGATTACCGAAGACGAAGTGCTCACATGGTATCCGTCGCTGGCGGAGGAAGGTTTCGATTCTGCGCGCCACGTTCACAAGCCTGTTGATGAAGAGCAAGGCCCGCGATTGGTGCTGGCCGACGGCACGCAGTCTATCTATCTCGCAGATATGTGCGGCGACGGCCTGTCCGCTCTGGTACGCATACGCAACGGCGAGGTCTGCTACTGGCCTAACCTCGGCTACGGTCTTTTCGGGGCGAAAGTCACGATGGACAACGCCCCACGCTTCGATAACCCTGACCAGTTCAACCACCAGCGCGTTCGTCTGGCTGATATAGACGGCTCCGGCGTCACCGACATCATCTATCTCGGCCGTGACGGAGTGCGTCTCTATTTCAACCAGTCCGGCAACCGCTGGAGCGAAGCACGCCGTCTCAGTCAGTTCCCGCGCGTAGACAGCCTCTCCTCAGTCATGGCGGTCGACCTGCTGGGCAATGGCACGGCCTGCCTGGTCTGGGCCTCGCCCGTGCCCGACGACTCGCGCCGACCGATGCGCTATATAGACCTCATGGGCGGGCAAAAACCGCACCTGCTGACGGCGTTCGTCAACAACCTCGGGGCTGAGACGCGCATTCAATACGCGCCTTCTACAAAGTTCTATCTGGCAGACAAACTGGCCGGGAAGCCCTGGATCACCAAAATTCCTTTTCCCGTCCAGGTGCTTGAGCGCATCGAAACTCACGACCGCATCAGCGGCAACCGTTTCGTCAAACGCTACGCCTACCATCACGGTTACTTCGATGGATTCGAGCGCGAGTTCAGAGGCTTCGGCATGGTGGAGCAAACGGAAACGGAGGAGTTTGCCGCGCTCAACGCAAGCCAGCAAATCCCGACAGGGACAAATCCGGAACAGGCCGCCCACACGCCGCCCGTGCTGACACGCACCTGGTTCCATACGGGTGTCTATCTGGGGCGCGAGCACGTTTCCGACTTCTTTGCCGGTCTCCTGAACGAACAGGACACGGGAGAGTATTACCGCGAACCGGGTCTCACCGATGCGCAGGCGAGAGAGCTTCTACTTGAGAAGAGCGTTCTGCCCGCAGGGTTGACAGGCGAGGAAGAACGCGAATCCTGCCGCGCCCTGAAAGGCTCTATGCTGCGCCAGGAGATTTATGCGCTGGATGGTACGCAGAGAGAATCACAGCCCTACACCGTCACGGAGCAGAACTTCGCCATCCGTCGGTCGCAGCCGAAGGCAGGGAATCGCCACGCGGTCTTCTTCGCACATGCCCATGAAGTTATCAACTATCACTACGAGCGTCATCCGGCCGACCCACGCATAACGCACAAGCTTGCTCTGGAGGTGGACGAGTTCGGCAATGTCCTGAAAGAAGCGGCCATCGGCTACGGTCGCCGCGCGAACCTGCTCGTCGTCAACGAGCAGGGAGATATAGAAAATATACCGAACCCGCTCCTGACGCTGTTGAGTCCGCCTGACCGGGCCAAACAGACCACCGCGCTCATCACCTACACCGAAAACGAAGTCACCAATCAGGTCGCAGAAGATGACGCTCACCGCACGCCGATGGCCTGCGAGACTCGCGCCTATGAATTAACCGGATTGATGCTACCGGCGGGTCGCAGCCGCTTCACCCTCGACGAGATGTTGAGTGCCGCAGCGAGCGCAGCTCTCATCGCTTATGAACAGACACCGCTTCCGGGCGTGCTACAGAAACGGTTAATCGAGCACTCGCGCACGCTCTACCGTCGCAACGACCTGACCGGGCCATTGGCGCTCGGTCAACTGCAATCAATGGCGTTGCCCTTCGAGAGCTACAAACTGGCTTTCACGCCGGAGCTATTGAGCGAAATCTACGACGGACGGGTAACGAGCGCCATGCTGGAGACAGATGGCCGTTACGTCCACAGCGAAGGTGACGACAACTGGTGGGTTCCCTCGCGGCGTTTATTCTATTCACCGGACGCGGCTGATACGCCACTTCAAGAACTGACTTACGCGCGAGCTCATTTCTTTCTCCCGCATCGCTACCGCGACCCGTTCCACACCGTTGCCGTCAGCACGGAAACCTTTGTCACCTATGATGCTCACAACCTGCTGATGTTGGAGACCCTCGATGCGCTCAACAATCGCGTCACGGCCGGGGAGCGCGATGTGGTCGGAACCTTGACGACGCAGGGCAATGACTACCGCGTGCTACAGCCGCGTCTGGTGATGTGCCCTAATCGCAATCGTACAGCCGTGGCTTTTGACGCCCTCGGGACAGTGGTGGGAACCGCGGTCATGGGAAAACCCGAAGACATTCCGGCGCGCGGCGACCGGCTGGACGCAACTTTCCGCGCCGACCTGACAGATGCAGTTATCGAACAGTTCTTCGCTGACCCCGGCGCGTCACTGGCGGCTTCGCTGCTGGATAACGCCACCACACGCGTCGTCAACAATCCGAACGCCTACTGGCGCGAGCCCGTTTCACAACAGAAGCCGCCTGCCTCTACCGCCACGATTGCTCGTGAGACACATGCCAGCGACCCGGTTCCCGCGGGTGGCTTGAAGATTCAGGTCAGCTTCTCCTACTCAGACGGGTTTGGCCGCGAAGTCCAGAAGAAGACACAGGCCGAGGCGGGGCCAGTACCCCTGCGCGATCCCGCGACCGGGCTTATCATCACGGCGGGCGGCCAGCCTGTCATGACTCCCGGCAATGTCAGCCCGCGCTGGGTGGGCACGGGATGGACTGTCTTTAACAACAAGGGCAAGCCCATCCGCCAGTACGAGCCGTTCTTCACCGACCTCCACCGCTTCGAGTTCGACGTTCGCATCGGCGTCAGTCCGGTGCTCTTCTATGACCCTGCCGGACGCACGACCGCAACGCTGCACCCCGACCACACCTGGGAAAAGGTAGTCTTCGGGGCGTGGCAGCAGGCGACCTGGGATGTCAGCGACACAGTGCTGGCGGTTGATCCCAGGACCGACCCGGACGTTGGCGATCTCTTCCAACGCCTGCCGGACACAGACTACCTGCCGACCTGGCATGCTCGACGCATCGGCGGCGCTCTCGGCACAGAGGAACAGGCGGCCGCACAAAAAGCGTCTATCCACGCCGATTCTCCGACCCTCGCCCACTTCGATGTGCTCGGGCGTACTTTTCTGACCGTTACCCATAACAAGTTCAAGCTGAGCAATAGCCCCCCGGCCGGCCCGCCCACGGAGGAGTTCTACAGCACCCGAGTACTTTTTGACATAGAGGGCAATCAGCGCGAGGTTCACGACGCCCATGACCGCATCGTGATGCGCTATCAATACAACATGCTCGGCCGACGCGTTCAACAGGCAAGTATGGAAGCCGGGGCGCGCTGGACATTCGACGATGTCGTGGACAAGAACCTCTACGTCTGGGACAGTCGGGCTCAGCAACTCCGCACCGTCTACGATGCGTTGCGGCGCGCCGTAGAGACCTACCTGCGCGAAGGCGCGGGGGCAGAGTTGATGATCGGGCGTTCCGTCTACGGCGAAACATTGCCCGACCCGGAGGCTACCAACCTGCGCAAGCAGGTCGCTCAAATCTTCGACCAGGCGGGCGTCGTCTCCAGCGAATACGATTTTAAGGGTAATCTGCTAAACAGCCGCCGACAGCTTGCCCGCAACTACAAAACTACCCTCAACTGGTCGGGCGCCGTGCCGCTCGAACCACAGACCTATACGAGCCGGACAGTCTACGACGCGCTCAACCGCCCGACTGACCTGACCACGCCGGACAGCAGCGTCATCCACCTGGCCTATAATGAAGCAAGTCTGCTGGAGGGAATCGGGGCGCATCTGCGCGGCGCAGCCGCCGCCACCCCCTTCGTCACCCGCCTTGATTACGACGCCAAAGGCCAGTGCACCTTAATTGACTACGGCAACAATACGAGAACCACCTACGTTTACGACCGGCTCACCTTTCGCCTCGCGCAGATGCTCACCGAGCGCAATGCGTCTGACTTCCCGGACGACTGCCCGCAACCCGCCCCGGTCGGCTGGCCCGGCTGTCAGGTGCAGAACCTTCACTACACCTACGACCCGACCGGCAACGTCACGCACATCCGCGACGATGCCCAGCAGACCATCTACTTCCGCAATCGCCGCGTCGAGCCGAGCGCCGTCTATACCTACGACGCCCTTTCGAGGCTCATTGAAGCGACGGGACGCGAGCATCTGGGGCTGGCGGGAGTCCAGCCCAATCCGCCAACTGCGCCCGATGCGTTCAACGGCTTCCATACCGGCATGGATCACCCCGGCAACGGTAACGCCGTCGGAACCTATGTAGAGCAGTACGTCTACGATGCCGTCGGCAACATTCTCTCGATGCAGCATCGCGGCAGCGACCCCGCGCACGCGGGCTGGACGCGCGCTTACGCCTACAACGAAACCAGCCAGCTTGAAGCCGGGAAGTCTAATAACAGACTGAGCCAGGTCGTCGTCGGAGCAACTACCGAAACCTATCTCTATGACGCTCCCGCCGGGCTGCACGGCAACATCACGAGCGCGCCCCATCTGCCGTCGATGAAGTGGGACTACCGCGACCAACTGCAAGCCACTTCCAGACAAATAGTCAACGACGGCACGCCGGAAACCACATGGTACGTCTATGACGCCGGCGGACAGCGTGTGCGCAAAGTCACAGACGCAGAGGCCGCCGCAGGGCAAACGCCCACACGCACGAAGGAACGCATCTATCTGGGCGGCTTCGAACTCTATCGTGAATATAGCGGCGACGGCAGCACCGTCACGCTTGAGCGCGAGACGCTGCACATCATGAACGGCAGGCAGCGCATAGCCCTCGTCGAGACACGCGCGCCGGACAATCCTCCCGCGCTTGAGCGGCTCATACGCTACCAGTTAAGCAACCACCTCGGCTCGGCCAGCCTGGAGCTTGACGGCCAGTCGCGCATCATCTCCTACGAAGAATACACGCCTTACGGAAGCACCTCTTATCAGGCGACGGATAAGAGCATCCTCGCGGCGGCCAAGCGTTACAGGCACACGGGGAAGGAGCGGGACGAGGAGACGGGGCTTTCCTATCACGAAAGGCGCTATTACGCGCCCTGGTTGGGCAGGTGGACGAGTTGCGATCCGGCCGGGCTGGAGGACGGAGTTAACCTCTTCGCTTACGCGCATGATAATCCGATTCGTTTTACAGACCCGCAAGGCACGTCGGCCTGGGATGTGGTTAGGACGGTTGCGAATTTTACGATGAATTGGATTATCGCGCCGCTGGTTAGAATGGCTTCAAATGCAGTGGTCGGGGCAGTAATCGGAGGATTGATAGGGTTCGCGAGTGCCGGCATCGGCGGAATCCTCGCCGGAGCCGTCATCGGCGCCATCGTCGGCGGCATCGCGGGCGGGATTCATGGTTGGAGCATGGCCGCAGCCGGAACTTATAACTGGGGGAGCGGTTGGAGCTGGCTCATGTTCCTCGCCGATAACACATGGAGCGTGCTCAATACGTTTATCGGCTCAATCTGGTCTTCGATGAATATCTGGAACCCGATTGACCGGAACCTCAGCCGTGGTACAGGGCAACTGGTCTATCAACGCAGTTGGGCCGGTAATTATGCCACCACCTTCGGCAACGTCACGGCAGGGCAACAAGTGCCCAGGCATGAACGAACCCACGCCCTGCAGGCCCGGATATTCGGGTCGCTCTTTTACCCTCTGATGCTTGCTCACTATGCGGTCAATATCTTTCTGCCCTACTGGCTGATTTACCATAATAGAAGGTATCCCCGCGCACCGATTACCAGTTTTGGTCAGTATTTCTCGCGCGGAGTTTACCCACATACCTTTGCCGAAGAATGGGCTTATGCGGTTCAAGGGTCTCCGCCCTGATTGCCGCAGCTAACGCCCTCACACCGGAGAGCAAGCCTGACGGTCACTTCTGTTGATTCATCGAAATTAGAAGGGAGTATCCCATGACAAAGAAAGATGATGTTTTCCAAATCAATGGCCGCATCATAGACCGCGCGACCGGGCGCGGCGTCGCCGGAGCGCGCGTGGAGGCATGGGACAAAGACCTGATCTGTGACGACCTTGTCGGTAGCGCAGTCACCGATGCGCAGGGAGCGTTCCGGATGGAGTTCGATGAGTCCTACTTCAGGGAATCGTTTCTGGATCGGAAGCCGGAGTTCTTCTTCAAGGTGTTTCAGGACGGCGGTTGCATACACAGTACGGAGGATTCCGTCCTGTGGAATGCGGAGACGGAAACGAGCGAGATCACTATAGAGGTCGAGGTGGCCGGGCAGCAGACGCCGCCTCCGACTCCGACTCAGCCGCTTGAGCCGCCATCTCTGGAAGTCAGGGGGACGGTTCGACTTTTCGACGGCTCCCCGGCAGAAAAAGTTACGGTCTCGGCCTTCGACCGTGATTTGCGGAGCGAGCAACTGCTCGGGCAGACCGAGACAGACGAAAAGGGCTTTTACCGTGTACGGTACTCGGCAGACCAAACGCTCAAGGACGAAAAGGGGGGCGCCGACCTGCTCGTCAAAGCCACAGCCTCCGATGGCTCGTTGCTCGTCGCCTCGCAGGTGCTCTTCAACGCGCCGCCGGTAGCGGAAGTGGATTTAAACATTCCTGCGGAGGCGCTGGCGCCGCCGTCGCTGTTTGAAAAAGTGGAGCGGGAACTGAAGCCTTTAACAGCAGGCTTGCAGATAGAAGAACTGGAGGAAGATAAACAAAATCAGGACTTGAGTTTCCTCTCCGGCGAAACAGGTTTTGATATCAAAGTCCTAGCACGCTTTGTTCTGGCGCACAGGCTGAAGCAGCGTCGCCTCGAAGCGGAGTTCTGGTTTGCCTTGCTGGGTGGAACCTTCTTCGATTACACACGGGACAAAAGCCTTGCCGAGCAGTTGGACGCCATTCTGGATTCACTGCCTTCGCTCGATGCCGCGGCCGTTCGCAGGTCGCTCATCAGCGCTCTGAATCGAAGAGAGATTTCCGAATCCTTTCGCGAGCGCACGGACGAATGGGTGGAAGCTTTTCTGCAATTCGCCGCCCGCCAATTAGTGAGTGATTCGGGGAAACCCGGCTTCGTCAAACAGGCGCTCGAAGATGCCCGCATCACCGACGCCAAAAAGCAGGAGACGTTTGCGCGCCTGTTCACGGAACAGAAGTCGCTGACGCCCGAGTTGATAGAGGCGCTGGAAAAAGATACATCTTTCCAAAAAGAAGAGATTGATGACCTGCGTACATCCTTCCGGCTGGCCGAATTGACGCGGGGCGATTTCCCACTGGTCAAGGCTATCAAGGATGAGTTCGGCGTTCGCCAACCGGAAAAAATCCGCACGCTGGCAAAGAGAAGCGAGCGCGAGTGGGTCGAGTTGGTGAAAGCCAAAAAGGAAACAGGCGAGATTAAGCTGCCAATCGAAACGGCCGAAACTCCTGGCTTCGGGAAACTACCTGATGAGGAGCTTTACGGCCGGACGCTCGAACGGCAGTTCCGCGAAGCGTTCCCGACGGCGGCCTTCGCCGGTTCGCTGGGACGCGCGGTGCAAAACGGCGGCGCTCGCGGTTTGCGTCAGGCTCGACTGTTGGGCGGGTTTCTTGAGCGCCACGAAGATTTTGAACTGCTCCACACACCCGTCGAAGATTTCCTGAAGTCCGGCGCCGACCCCGATACGAGGCGGCTTGCGAGCAATGAAGATTTCAAACTCGAACTCAAAGCCGTCCAGCGTGTCTTCAAGCTATCACCGACCTTCGAAGCGACGGATGCGCTCTTGGCCGACGACCTCCATTCGGCCCAACAGGTATATCGTCTGGGTAAAACCGAATTCGTGAGGCGCTACAATGGACGCGGCTTCACGGCGGAAAGCGCCGCTCAGGCATGGGACAGAGCCGCCGACACACACGCCGCCGTATTAACCATCGTCTCCGACCTCAAGGCGCTTGAACCCGGCACGCTGCCTCAAGCGCTGACAAGCGACGGCAAAGAGGCGTTCAAAAGTTTTCCCAACTGGGAGAGCCTGTTTCAGACGGGCGACCTTTGCGCGTGCGAGCATTGCCGCTCGGTACTCAGTCCGGCCGCCTACTTCGCAGACCTGTTGATGTTTCTCAAAGACCGCAAGGCCGACAATCCCGCCTTCACTGTCAAGGATATTCTCTTCAGCCGCCGCCCGGACCTCGGCTACCTGGAGCTAAACTGCGAAAACGCCCTCACTCCGCTCCCATACATAGATGTGGTTTGCGAGGTGCTGGAAGATGTCGTCGCGGCCGGTGAAAACGACCTTGAACTGGTGGGGCTGACAAGCATTCCGGACGACACGCCTGCCACGAAGACCGCGCTGGTGAATGCGCTGGCGGCGCTGAACGTGAGCCTCGGGGCTGATTTTTCGCTTTCGCAGGTCGACACTGCAAACCCTGACCTCTGGGTGGCACACGGCGACGACGTGACGTACCTGTTGAAGAAAAAGGCGACCCCCAATTTCTTCGCGGAAGTCCTGCGTAACACAAAGGCGAGCGCCGACGAGTTGCGCGCTTATCCTCAGTACGTCAATCCGAAAGCGTATGACAAATTGCGCGAGGCTCGTTTCCCCTCCGCCTTGCCGTTCGACCTCTTCGGCGAAGAGGTCAGGGCGGCGATGCAGAAGACCAATCTCCAACGTTGGGACCTGATGCGCGCCTTCCGCAACACCGTCGCGCCCAACAATCCCACCGACGGCGAGATAGCTGCCGAGTACTTCGGCATCAGCGCCGACGCTGCGGCTCTTTTCGACGAGAAGCGTCTCATCCTCTTGGCCGATGCGACCGTCGCCGGGCAGCAGACAGTCTGGGGCGAAGCGGGCAACGTCAACTGGTTGACCGCCGTCGGCAACGTCAGGAATTTTCTACAGAAGACCGGCCTTGAGTACAACGAGTTGCTGACGCTGCTCGACCTGGAGTTCATCAATCCTGACAAAGACATCTTTATCACTCATCAAGACGCTTCCTGCGACACGGACAAGAAAGACATACAGGTTTTGGATGAAACAAAGCTCGACCGCATTCACCGCTTCCTGCGTCTGTGGCGAAAACTGAAGGGTTGGAAAATGTGGGAGGTTGACCTTGTCGTACGCCACAAGGCCATCGGCAACAATAGTCTGGACGAGGCTTTCTTAATCAACCTGATGCAGTTCGCGGAAGTGAAAAAGAGGCTCGGCACGAAGGCCACAATCGAACAGGTGGCGGCCCTTTTCGGCAACCTCAACACGACGACGCATTTCACCAAGCTGCACGAGAAGCGCGAGGATGCGCTCTATCAGAAACTCTTCCTGAATAGAAAGCTCATCAAGCCGCTCGACCCTGACTTCGAGCTTAACCCTGTGACGGGCGACCTGGACGCAGGAGAGACCGTCACCGCGCATCAGCCTGTCGTGCTCGCGGCGTTGGGTCTTCGTGAAGCAGATTTAGTCATCCTTAAAGGATTGACCAAAGCCTCGGACGCGACGCCCTACATCAACGATGATCTGACGCTTTCCAATCTGTCGTTTCTCTGGCGGCATTCATGGCTCGCCAAATTGCTCAAACTCAAAGTGGACGACTGGCGTATCCTGCTGAAAATCTTTAATCAGGATGTGCACAGTTTTTCAAGCCCGCAATCCGCCCTTGAGTTTCTGGAAAATATTGAACGAATCAAGGCCACCGGCTTCAAACCTGACGAGTTGAACTGGCTGCTCGCGGCTGACAGGACTGCAAAGGCTGCTGTGAGAGAAACCGATGCCGCCCGTTTTCTGGCAGCCCTGCGGAAAGAGTTGCAGGCCATACAGGCGGAACACGACCCCGCGCAATATTTCTTTCTCGTGCCAGACCCGCCCGCGCCGCCCACAGACGAAGCGCAATTAACGGGCTTGCTGACTGCTTTGCTGCAAAAACTGAACCGCAACGAGGCGGAAGTGAATCTCTTTGTGTCGGCTTTGCGCGGCAGCGTGCGACTGGAAACGCCGTTGCAAGACTTACCGTCGGGCTTTACGTTCCCCGCATCAATCACTACCGCGCCCCATCACATTCCGATTGCGTATGACGAGCCGAATCTCCTGCTTCGCTTCGACGGGATGATGACTGACGCGCAACGTACGACACTTCTGACCGATGGCTCTCTGGCCGCCGTGACAAGTAATCCGGCTTACGCGAGCGCCATCGAGGAACTGTTTCAACTTTCGCAGGCAGCGCCCGCCACGTATGCGACCGTGGAAATTGAGGTGGCGCTGCCGGGACTGACATTGCCCGCCGACCGGCCATCTCTTCCGATTCGTTACAACGCTGCGACGCAGAAGCTCAGCTTCACAGGCATCATGTCCGACGCCGAACGCCTTGCGCTGATAGCCGAAGGCAATCCGTCGGCTGTCATCAACGAACTGTTCCGGATTCCGCGCCTGGCACTCAAATTTTACGAGCCTCTCTTCAGTGCTCCACTGGCTGCCCTGCCGTCGAACGTCAACTTCAAGGAGCAGCTACCCGCAGAGCTTGCCGCCAGAATCGAGTATGACGTCGAGCAACGTTTGCTTCGCTTCAAGGGCATCATGACGGGCAATGAACGGGCGGCGCTCGACGCTCTTGTTCCAAACCTCCTTCCTGTCGAGAATGAATATCACAATGCAGTCAACAGTCTCGCGACACAGCCTCAAACGGTAGTCGCGCCCGACGAGCGCATCTGGCTCGAAGAGGCCGACCTCGATGCTACGCTGCCGTCTAACGACACGCTGGCCGAGCGACTCGCCAAGGCGGCCGTCAAAGCCCTCGGCTACTTGTCGAAAACGCTCGCCGCCAATGTCATCGTGCAGCAGAGCGCCGCACATCTGGGACTGACGGAGGCTGTCACGCGCTACCTCCTGACTCAATACGACGTGCTGCCCGCGCCGCCGAATCAGACGCTTTTGTTACATCTATTAGTCGATTTCGCGTCTACCACCGGCGTCATAGATTACGCCACGCGGAAGAGCACATTTGACGGCTGGTTCTGGGCTCATCGCGTGGCGACGATTTTGAAGAAGTGGAAGCTCACGCTCGAAGAGATTGAACTTCTGAGCGGCCTGACGGTTGCCGCTCAACTGCTCGACTTCCTGACGCTGCCTCTCGATGAGCTTGAGCCGGTCGCTCCCGTCGAGCGTTTTATGAGAACCGGCCGCCTGCTGCGCCTGCGCGACAGCCTGCCGGAGACACAAATCACCCTGCTTGAAGTGCTGGAAAAATTGAACGCCGGTGCTTACGCCGCCGCCGCCGATTTCGCCGCCGATGTCGAGCTACTTAATGAGGCCTGGTTAGGCGCCGACGTGCTGGCGCTCATAAACGCACTCGATCTTGTCTACCCGAACGACTATTTACTGGCAGAGAGTTGGGAGCGCCTGCGCCGCGCCTTCTACTTTATTGATAACCTCAACGCCGGGCCTGAGACGGTGAAGACCTTCGCCGCCGCTACCATGCGCGAGGCGCACACCAAAACGCTCAAAGAGCTACTGCGCTCGAAGTTCGGTGCTGAGACCTGGCTGACGTTGAGCGCCGAAATACAGGACGTGTTACGCGAGCGCAAACGTGATGCTCTCTCGGCCTACATCCTCACGCATGCGCCGGTTGCGCCCACGCCGCCCAGCGGCAGGTGGGAAAGCGCAAACGACCTTTACGCCTTCTATCTACTGGACGTGGAGATGAGCGCCTGTCAGTTGACCAGTCGTCTGGTGCAGGCTTCAGGCTCCGTCCAACTCTTTGTCCAGAGATGCTTGATGGCGCTAGAGCCAGAGGTTGTCGTCAAGGCCGACGGGGTGGACGGCGACAGCGCGTGGCGGTGGTGGAAATGGATGCGCAAGTATCGCGTCTGGGAGGCCAACCGCAAGGTTTTTCTCTGGCCTGAAAACTGGATTGAGCCTGAGTTGAGAAGGGAGAAGTCGCAGTTTTTCAGCGACCTCGAAAATGAGCTGCTGCAAAACGAAGTCACACAGTACAACGTGGAGGCCGCACTACAGAGCTACCTGGAAAAATTGCACGACGTAGCCCAACTCGAAATCGCGGGCTTCTATCACGAGGACGATGGCGACAATGTCATCCTTCACGTCTTCGGGCGCACGACCGGGACGGAGCCGCATCTCTACTACTATCGCCGCTACGACTATCGCCAGTGGACACCCTGGGAGAAAGTGGAGTTGGAGATTCAGGGCGACTATCTCGTCCCGGCGGTTATCGCCAAGCGCCTGTTTCTGTTCTGGCCTGTCTTTAAGGAAGTGCCGGATGAAGAGGGCAACAGCAAGGTCAACACGCCCAATCTCAGTCAATCGGACTTCTCCGTGCCGAAAACCAAGAAGAAGCTACAGCTACAGATGGCTGTCAGCGATTACCGGCAAGGGAAGTGGTCGCCAAAGAAAGTGTCGAAGGATTTCGCCGAAACCTTCCCGTACGATGTGGATATCGTTAAGAGCCACTACCATTTCTTTCCCATAGATCGCAGCGATGTGGACGGGCGCTTCGGCATCAAGTTCGAGGGCTACAGCGTCGACCGTAATGGAAACGCCAGAGCGAGTTTGGATGGAGCTTTCGAGATTGCCGGATGCAAAGGCGTACCCGAATTGTCCGATCTTCCCGGTAATTTCTTTCATTCCGTCAGACCTGAGACTGATTCAACCGGCAGCGATACGATTCTCATGAAATGGCTGGAACTGGGGCCGAACCCGCCTCGTCTCGACAGCCCTCAAAACGACTTTACGCTGTTCACCTTCTCCTTAACGAATTCGTCAACCCCCACGACGGTGCTGAACCGAACGCCCTGGCACTTTCGTATGACGCCGCCGTGGCATCTCTCTTACTTCGACAAGATGTTGCTCGACGGATTCGCGGGTCTCGGCGCGCTCAGTCACACGCTCGCCGAACGCTCCCCCATTTCCAGAGGAACCTGGCTGCCTTTCTTCTACAACGACAAGAAACGCACCTTCTTCGTGCTGCCCGTGTTGCAAGCGTTAAGAGGTCGGCAAGAGCCGGACGGCGGAGCCGCGAGATCGTACTATCCAGACATCAAAAAGTGGTTTCGCCAGTTGGAAGACTTCTTTGAGGGGCAGATACAGACCGCGCTCGACGCCTGGAACCTCAGCACCCTGACTCCTGCCGCAAGGCAGCAACTGGAGCAGTATCTTCAACTGCAACTTGAGGAAGAGGCTTTCCCGCCCTACACGGACGGGCAGGTCAAGAGCATGTTGAAAAAATTCTTCATGCGCTTCGTCCACTTCTATCTGGGTTTCATGGCCGGGGTGCTCTTCCAGTTCCGCCGTTTCCACTTCAAGAACTTCTATCATCCCTTCGTCTGCGACTTCGCCAAGTTGGTTTACAATCCTCTCAAGGGCATTGCGGCCATGATGAGCCGCGAGACCCAACTGAAAAACAGCGGGTTCAAATTTCTACAGAGCTACCAGCCGACGCTCTCGGTGATAGACCCGCCCTCGGAAGATTCCTATCCGAAGGAAGTCGTCGACTTCACGCCCGACGGTGCCTACTCATCCTACAACTGGGAACTCTTTTTCCACGTCCCCCTGTTGATTGCCAACTCGCTCAGCAAGAACCAGCGCTTCGAGGAGGCGCGCGAGTGGTATCACTTCATCTTCAATCCCATCGGTGTGGAAGGCCCTGTGACGGGCGGGTCTGCGATGAGCAAGTACTGGATTACCAAGCCGTTTTTCGAGACCACCGACCCCGAATATGTGCAGCAGCGCATAGACAACATTCTGCGCATGCTGGCGGGCGATACGAGCCTGCCGGGCTTCTCCGCCCAACTCAAAAAAGAGCTTGAAGATCAAGTGCTGGACTGGCGCACTAATCCCTTCGAGCCGCACCGCATCGCCAACTATCGCACCGTCGCCTACCAGAAGACGGTGGTTATGAAATACCTTGACAACCTCATCGCCTGGGGCGACTACCTCTTCCGTCAGGACAGCATGGAGAGCATCAACGAGGCGACGCAACTCTACATCCTCGCGGCGGAAATCCTCGGCGCCCGGCCGAAGAGAATCCCACCGCAGGCGAAGCCGCCGGTCGAGAGTTTCAACGAGATGGAAAAGGAGTTCGATAAGTTCTCGAACGCGCTGGTAGAGGTGGAAAACCTTGTGCCTCCCTTACCCGGTAACGCTCCTGACGGGGCCGACCCTGCGCCGCTGCCCATGCTTTACTTCTGCATCCCGCAGAACGACAAGATGCTTGGCTACTGGGACACCATCGCCGACCGTCTATACAAAATACGCCACTGCATGAATATCGAGGGCGTAGTTCGCCAACTGGCCCTGTTCGAGCCGCCCATCGATCCGGGAGCGCTGGTCAAAGCCGTCGCCGGCGGTCTGGACATCGGCGCGGCGCTCGCAGACTTGAACGCCCCGCTTCCTCTCTATCGCTTCAACGTCATGCTGCAAGCGGCCAACGAGGTGTGCAACGACGTGAAGGGTCTCGGCAACGCCCTGCTCGCCGCTCTGGAAAAGAAGGACGCGGAGGCTTTGGGGCTCCTGCGCCAGAGCCATGAGGTCAGGATTCTCGAAGCCGTCAAAGCGATCAAGGAGAAACAGATTGAAGAGGCGAAGGAGAATTTGACCGGAGTTAAAAAGTCGAAGGTCGTGGCCGAGACACGGCGCAATTACTATCGCGACATCGAACGACTCAGCGCGCAGGAAAGATTGAACCTGGACAAATTGGCCGACGCGCAAACTAAACAGAACATCGCGCAGGGAGTAAAACTCGCCGCCGCCGCCATCTCTTTTCTACCCGCCATCAATCTCGGCGCGACAGGCTTCGGCGGCTCACCCGTGGCAACATTCAAAATCGGCGGTCTGGAGTTAGGGCAGGCGGCCGGCTTTGCCTCTGACGTGCTGACCATGCTCGCCGGGATATCGACCTACGAAGCTTCGAAGGCCGCTACCCAGGGCGGGTTTGACCGCCGCTGGGAGGAATGGAAACTTCAGGAGCGCATCGCGGAGAGAGAGATGGAGCAACTCGACAGCCAGATTGCCACGGCGGAGCTGCGCCTCGCCGTCGCCGAAAAGGAGCTTGATAACCACAACCTGCAGATGGAAAATTCCAGGGCGATGGATTTGTTCATGCGCTCGAAATACACCAACCAGGAGTTGTATCAATGGCAGGTGGGGCAGATTTCGGGAGTCTATTTTCAGAGCTACAGACTGGCCTACGATCTGGCTAAACGCGCCGAGCGTTGCTTCCGCTTCGAGTTGGGTTTACAGGACAGCAGCTTCATCAATTTCGGCTACTGGGATAGTCTGAAAAAAGGGCTGCTCTCAGGCGAAAAACTCCAATACGATTTGCGTCGTCTTGAGGCCGCGTACCTGGAGCAGCATCGCCGCGAGTTTGAATTGAACAAGCACGTTTCGCTGGCGCAGCTAGACCCTCTGGCGTTGGTGAAGCTGCGGGAAACGGGTCGTTGCTTTTTCCGCATGCCGGAGGAGATTTTCGACCATGATTATCCGGGTCACTACTTCCGTCGCATTAAGTCGGTGAGCCTGACACTGCCCGGCGTGGTCGGGCCTTACACGACTATCTCCTGCACCTTGCGTCTGCTGAAAAACAGCATTCGCATCAACACGGCCGAAGGCGATAACGGTTACGAGCACAACACGGATGACGAGGGCTTGCCCTCAGACGACACCCGCTTTGTCGAAAATAATGTTCCCGTCAAAGCCATCGCCGCCAGCAGCGCACAGAACGACAGCGGTGTGTTCGAGTTGAGCTTCCGCGACGAGCGCTACTTGCCCTTTGAAGGAGCGGGCGCCATCAGCGACTGGTCGCTGGAACTCTTTAGCGACCTTCCTGCCAATAACCCTGACCCGGCAAACCCTGACTTCGGCAAGCCGCTGCGCCAGTTCGATTACAACTCCATCTCGGATGCCATCGTGCACGTCAGATACACCGCGCGAGAAGATGCCGGGCCATTTAAGAACCGTGCCGTCGCACATCTGCGAGACTATTTCAGCGAGGACGGAACCACGCCCTCTCTGCGTCTGTTCAACCTGCGACAGGAGTTCCCGGATCGCTGGCATCGTTTCTTAAATCCGACCAACCCCCTCGACGGGAACGTGCTGGAGATTGAGATGTCGACGCGTCTCTTCCCGCTCAAAGACGCAACGAAGACCCTGAAAATCAATACAATCTGGCTGCTGGCGCGCTGCACGGATACGGGAAACTATCAGGTCGTGATGAATCCTCCTTTGTCCACGCCGCCCGCCGGGGCAGACACGTTCACGCTGGCGCGCGTCAATCAATATGGCGGCCTGCATTTCAGTCAAAAGGATGTCAGCACACCGGGGATTGAGATAGTGCCGACAGATGCGCCGCTCACCTGGCGCGCAGAGATGACCCGTCCCGGCGGCGGGAATTTGCAGGTAGACCCGGTGACGGGAGTTATGGAGGTTGAAGATTTCCTGATGGTGTTAGGGTATGAATGGGAATGAATTGAAGAGATGAACATGATAAGGAAGGGCAGGTCAAAAGATTAGCCGGGAGTGACGAGCGAGGGCAGGCAACATTCGTCGCTTCGCTGTCTGGGGTCGCCGCCTAGCGAAAGGCACTCAAAAGACTTCCGCGCTTGAAAATAATCTTTGCAACACAACACTGCCGAGAGCCTGTTCGTAATCGCAGCCTAAGTGGATTGGCTCGCCGGGGCAAATCTGTCCCAAAGCAATCTTTGCAACGCGACCGCGAGGATTATAAAAACGCCCGCAAGCCGCTACAGCTTGCGGGCGTTTTCTCTGTTCTGAGGCACACTCTTCAATGTGCTGCGGAGAGGAAGACGTCCCACGCCCAGCGACCTACCTGCGCGCCTTGCGCATCCCTGACCTTGGCCCGGTATCTGAACTGATTGCCAAACTGGTCGACTTTCCTTGACTCTTTATAGTTGAGCTCCAGCCTGTCTACACCGAGCGCGGGCAGGCCGTGCAACTCTCCCTGCTCCGAGATGCCGTTGTGGTTGACGTCTTGCCACAGACGCAGGCTTGAGAAGACGCCGTCCCTGGCATCAATCACGCCGTCGGCGTTACCGCCGGCCGGCGCTTTGTCGAATTCGGCCAGTGCCAGAAAGCCATTGGCGCCAGTTGATACCGGTTGAGGAGTAAAGTTACCGAATAGCTCCTTCCCATTGTCTATAGTTCCATTACCGTTGCGGTCGAGCGCAAGAAAAGCGTCGTCTGAGTTAGCAGCAGTCCATGAGAATACTTCGCTTGCGCTATCACCATTATGATCGAATGCGACCCCGCCTGCGCCGTTTGTCATCGTAAAGCCATCGCCCAGTATATCAACGACAACCGGAGAGACGGCCTCGCATTGTTCGGTAGCGCAATTCCATGCTTGTCCATCGCCACAGAATCCATAGCTCCCACATCCAACAGGGCCTTCGGCGATGGCGCAGCTATGAGTTGTTATGACGGTTCTCGCGGGGCCATCATTCATGCACCCGCCGTCGTATTTTCGATCGAATGACGTTTGAGCCCAATCCTGAGACTGGACGCCGTTAATGAACCGGGGAAACGAGGTCGGTTCATTAAGCACCGGTTGGCATGGGGTTGTGCCGAAGAACCCGCCGCATCTACCGGAGGCGAAATTCGATTTTGTTGAAGTAGTACCGTCATTCCAGACAATCCTCCACGTCTTCTCCCTGTACGGGGTAGGACAGCCGGGTCTATTGTCGTCGGCCGTCACAGACCACGTAGGGGGGCATTCGCTATAAACGATGATGGACCAGAGACTGATGTTGAGCACTGCGAAGATGCACGCGATTTTTCTTTTCATTTCGTTCTCCTAATTATTTGGTGGTAATTTGAGCAAACGATTCGCTTACAGCTTGGCGAGTGCTTTTTCGATTGCCTTTGCTTTCTTGTTTAGTTCTTCGCCGTGCTTGAGACCCGGTTCGGAACGCAGCTTCGCGTTTAGTTCTTTAAGCTCCGAATCGATATAAGCCCTGGCTTGAGCAAAACCGCGTCTTGAATTCACGGGGACGCCTTTGTCGCTGATTGACGCGACCTCGCCGTCCAGCGATTCAGACACTTCAAGCGTCGGGCCAACTCTGTTTGCCGCCCGGCGAAGAATCGGAGCGATACGCTGGTACGCGAGCTTGACTCCGGCGCGAACCTCCTGCAACCGCGTCAGATCACCCGCGTCGCCGTCGCCGGTGCCGTCCTCGAACATGACGGCATAAACCGTCAGCACGACATTCCCCTCGGAGGATGCGTAAACCCAGGTTGTGTCTGTGGAGTGAGGTGCTAAAGCCCAATCGTCAACCAGCCCGGAGGTTTCGACGACACTGATCTCATCTTCGTCCATCGAGCTGTCTTTGACGCGTATGGAATAAGCCGCGATGGGTTTGTCATAGCCGTTCCTGACAGTCACCGCGAACCGGCTCTTTCCCTGAGATTCTCCTGAATCTTGTACAGACTCGGCGGTCAGGGAACGAGTCTTGTTCTCCAGGTGGAGTACGTGGTTGTTCTGCCTGCTGCCTGCCCATACAAACACGACAGCAGCCGAGGACAACGTGATAAGCAACAGTCCAGCCACGTAACTTGAGGTGGATAGAGGTTTCATCGTGCGTTCCTTTCAGTTGTAATGGATGGTTTAACCCAGGCCGGGTAAGGCCCTCGCAGCGTCCCGTTTAAGCACAGAGAGGTTTGATGATTCTTCTGCCCCGGTAAAAAACATTTGAGGTCTGCTTCCTACCGTTGAACGGGAGCGCAAAGACAGTATTGGCCGTCAGCTTACGCGCACTGCTCGTCGAATGGCCGGAACAGAGAGGGAGAGAGAAGGTCAGTCTGTTCCTCTTTATCTTCGCGTTTGATTCAAATCGGCGAGAGGTGAGCACCTCGTCATCGTCAAGGTGCGGCTACACTATGCCTCGGGCGGGAGTAATGTCAAGGCAAATAGAATTGTTTAGCTATCGTTACGCGTGCATCAGCAATTAACTCGAAGCGGCCCAACGCTCGGCATCACACGCGGCGCGCACAACGCATCATGCATTCAAGTCTCGCGCATGAGAACAACGCTATTCGCGGTCGGGTGCATGCCTTTGTGAGGCGCGGCTTCGGCTGAAATCGTGTGAGCCAACATGATGTGCCGTCACTCGTAACTGGGCCACTCCATGAAATGATCTTCGGACTGCTCGGTCATGAAGAACAGCCGGTGCTCCATAGCCTTGTGATCCGTGACAATAAACATCCTGTTATGCTCGGCACTTCTGGGCTCCTCGACCATGAACCTCCAACCCAACCCGGTATAGGGCTCAATGACCTTCCGCCAGTGGTCGGCCGTCCAGCCCGACGACTCACCGCCGCCGAGCCGGAAATACATCTCCTTGAACAAACTCTTTGAGACCTGTTTGAAGGCCGGCTCGTCCGTCCGTTTCTCCACCTCGTAATCCAACCTGCGTTCCTCCGGGTCGTTTGAGTGAAATAAGCGCCTGACGCCTGAATTAACCCGCCGGATGATAACTGCGCAACAGACAAGTTGACGATGAAAGGTATACTAACTCCGGTCGGGTTGAATGATGTGTTATGTGTCTTCATCCAAAAGAATACGCTCACCATCAAAATGAGCAGGAATTGAAATTGTATCCATAATCAAACCTCCAAAATTATTCTACACGTTTTTGTGTTCCACCCAAATATTCAAGCTTCAAGACGCCTAACGCAGAGATCAGCCGACCGGGAAGTTGGCCGCCGAGGCAGGAGTTTGATCCCTCTCACCGCCGAATCACGCGTTACCTGTTGAGGCGTCTTAATTCTGGCCGGCGCCCCCGATGACGGCACCACCGCCGTCCTAATACCCGCCAGACAAGTGGAAATAACTTCACACGAAAAGGAGAAAGTAAATGCGCCATCTGAAAATAAAGCGCGCCGCCGCGCTCGTCCTCCTCGTCGCCGTCGCCGCACTCGTCACCTTCGGGCGCGTCAACAACGACCCCCCGACCGACCAGCAGAAGGAGTTCGCCGAGCAGACGGCCGATCTCCTACAGAAGGAGGTCTTCGCCGCGCTCTTGCAGGAGTTCGGCGAGACGACGCCGGAGAACGTGGAGCAGGGCAAGCAGGCCGTCTCGCTCATCTTCCACGACGCGAACAGAGACATCCGTCTGATCGGCAACTTCCAACCGCTCCTCGGCGGAAACAACAACATCCCGAGCGACCCGTTCGAGCAGGAGTCGCTGGCGCTCGCGCTCGAAGGCAAGCCGAACACGACCGTCGAGCGCCACGGCAACCGATGGTACTACCGCCGCTCAATCGCGCTGAGCAACGCCATGCACACGAGTTGCGCGCTCTGCCACTCGAACTTCACCCCGCAGTTCTTCGAGCAGACGAATAACCCCGGCCAGTGGGTCGGCGCGCTGACGCTGCGCGTGCCTGTTAAAGCAGACTAAGGCGTCGTGCCCGCCCCGGCGAGTCAGACTGTTATGAGTTCGGACGGCTCCGAGCCGGGGCGGAAAAGAAATTTTTGCAACACTACCTTTCTAACTACACTACCGGGAATCGGAGTGTGAAGTCTCCGATTCCCGGATCAATCAAGTTGTTTTTTTGAAGCCGCCCAAAACGCACGCTGCCAGCGGGAAGGCGCTCCTTCGTTCTTCCACGAGTCTCACCCTGACCTCGGCAGTTGAGGGCGCTCGCGTAAAACATTTCCTTGATAAGTCGTCGGTCTCTACGGCGTCCCGAACCGGCGGCGATACTCCTGCGAGATGATGAAGGCTTTAACCATCTCGGCCGCGCCGTAGTCGCCCCCGAATTGGTCGAGCTTCGCCAGCCAGAAGTTGTAGCCCTGGAAGTCCAGAGTCGGCTCGGGCAGATCGTCGGGGTTCCTGCGGAGGTAGCCGAAGTATTGCATCAACACGAAGGCGCGGTTTAACTCCCGCCGCCTGAACTCCGCGTTCTCGGCCACCTCACGCAACGCCTGCGCGCGCGTGAGGACGCCCGCGTTCAGCCGCGAGACGAGGCTGTCGCGCTCGGCCGTCGAGAGCGCACCGCCCGTGTTCGCGTTCAACGTGTCGATGAACTGCGCGTTCGAGGTGGCCGCGGTGAAGACAGACGTGAAGCGGCGGCGCTGCGTGAGCGAGGCGACCCACGCCTGTTTGTTCGTCTCAAGTTGCTGCTCCCACCCGGCCTGTTGGACGACCACGCCGCGGCCGACCTCCTGCGTCTCCGGCAGGAACTCCTGAATCGTGAGGGGCACGGGCCTGTTCGGGATGTTGCCGAAGGCCGCCTTGTAGACGCGGTAGACGAAGAAGCCGGTCTCCTGAAACTCGATGGAGAGGAAGTAAGCGGCCGACGTGTCGATGCGCTTGACCTCGCGGCATCCGGCGTCGCCGCCGCACGACTCGATGTTGGCAATCCAGAATGACCAGCCTGTCTGGTCCGGCTCGCGGTTAAGGAAGTCGAGGTAGTGCTGGCGGACGAAGAACTGCGACTCGTCGATGGGATTGGGCGACTGCGTGAAGGCCGGATAGCGCGCCATCGAGTTGATGGTGTTCTGATCGCAGGCCGTGACCTTCAGGGGCATGTTGTTGGCCTGGTCGTTGACGTTGCAGATGTAGTTCATCACGCTCGCGCCGCGCGGCTGCGCACAGGGGTTCTCGCTGCCGGCCGGGTGGTCGAGCCCCAAAGTGTGCCCGACCTCGTGCAGCGTGATTTTGATGATGAACTCCTCGTAGCCGGGCTGCGCAGGCTCCGCGATGCGAATTGAGGAGCCTGCGAAGACGGCGTCGGGGTCGTAGGTGAGCGTGGCCGAGACGACCGTGCCGTCGGGCGTGAACTGCTTCCGGGCGAAGGCCGGGATGTTGCCGCCCAGACTGCCGTTGAGGAGGCGGAACTGAAAATTCTGCCCCGTGAAGTCTTCCTCGAAGCGGACGCGCGCGTTGTTGACGCTGCCCGCGCGGTTCCACTCCGCCAGCGCCCAGCGGGCCAGACGCTTCTGCTCGGCGTTCATGTTCGCGTCGAGGAAGAAGCGCACGGTCGCGCCGCGCGCCCAGCCGACGTTGTCCACAGTCGCGCACTGCGCGCGGGCCACAACGCCTGCTCCTGAAAGAATCGTGGAGAAGGCTATCAGGCACAGAGCGCGGGCGAGAGCATTTTTATGAATTGACCACAGCTTCATTGCGAAAACCCCCTTGACTGACGGCTGGCCGGGAAAGATTTTGAGGTCGTCCTGTTTTTTTTCACTTGAGGAGAGTCGCAAACCTCGACTGACGCTCTTTTCGTACAGACGGGTCGGCGGCCTTAGGTGATAAGCAAATCAGATGCCGTTTCGAGCGGGCGGGCGTTTGACGCGGGAGCAGTGCGAGCGCCAGAGAGCGCGCGGGGAGGCGACGATTTTGCCGGGAGCGGGTCTGTAGATGCGGGGCGCTCGGATAATCGCTTTTATGTCCGCTCAGGGGAGGGCTTGAGGTCACGGTGAATCGGACGGCATTCTACTCTCAAACCACACTGTGAAAAATTATTTCCAGTGCGCGTGTCCGGTTTCGTCTACGGGTTTACGCGTTATACGTGTGAAAGAAAATCCTGCGGCGCGAGATCGAAAGCCCGCGTCCGAAGCGACTTGGACGCGTCAGTTATACATGAAGGGTGAGAAGCCATAAATGCGCGTGCGGCAGGATTTATCAATCAAGGAACGAGTTGTCGTCGCCGCCGTACCGGGGCGGCGCACGAGACGGCGCGGGGTGAAGCATCAACTGAGGAGGTCAGGCCATGCTGAAGATTGCCGTGTGCGTGTTGTTGCTCACGTCTTGTTCATTGACGGGTTCGCAGAATTCGCCGGTTGACTCAGAGAATTCATTAACGGAGCCAGACAATTCAATGACAGCAGAACAAGGTTGGACGACCCACCAGGACCCTGCGGGCTTTACGATTGAGATTCCGGTGGGCTGGCGTGTGAGCACGGATGGCGGGCGCGTTACGGTAGCGGGGCCGAACGCCGAGCGCGTGACGATTCTGCCGCTTCAGATTGAAGGGCAACTCGACGCGCGAAGCGCGCAGGCTACTTTGGTCGGACTCTCCGGCCGGATGTGGCCGCAACAGAAATGGACCATGCCGAGGAGCGGCTGGCAGTTCGGCCAGAACGGCGTGAGAGCGGTCGGCGCGGACGAGAGCACGCTGAGGGAGATCACCGCCCTCTGGTGGGCGAATACGCCCCGGGGGGCGGCCCTGTTTTTCTATGGAATCGCCGGACAGCCGTCGCGCTTTCAGTCGCTCGAACCCGTCTTCGCGCGCGTGCTCGGCAGCTTTCGCGTGACGCCGGGCGGCGGGCCGCAAGCGGGAGGCGGCGGCAGGGCAGGCGGCGACCCTCTGGCGTCGATGCGGTTCAAACAGTGGGTAGACCCGACCGAGAACGCCTTCAGCATCGAAGTGCCCGCGGACTGGGGCGTCCAGGGAGGAATCAAACGCTCGGACGTGGAGATTAAGAAAAATGAGTGGGTGTCGTATTCGCCGGACGGGCAGGTGATGATTCGCGGCGGCGATGTCAACTTACCCGCACAGTACATCGAGCCTGCACAGGTGATTACAAACATGGGTTATCGCGAAGGCCAGTGGTATCAGGGCGGCATGTTCATCAGCCGCTTCATGCCCGGATTCGCTTATGCGAGCCAGTACGTGCAGATGAAGTTCGGGCAAAACTGTAGCAACCTGGAATTGGTGTATCAGAAAGAACGCCCCGACTACGTACAGCAGTTGGAGCGGCAAGGACTCACGATGCAGGGTTATCACACGACGGCGGGCGAGGTGGCTTTTACCTGTCAGATTAACGGCCAGCCTTACACCGGCTACGTGTTCGCGGAAACGTCGGCGGCCCCGAGCATGGGCGTGGCGACGATTTGGAGCAGCAGGACGCTGTACGGCTTCCTCGCCCCGTCCAACCGCGCGCGAGAGGCCGACGCCGTGCTTCATAGAGCGGTCGCCAGCTTCAGCGTCAATCCGCAATGGGCGCAAAGGGAACTAAGAATGGAGCGGCGGCAATTAGACGAATTGAACCGTTACAGGGAATTCGCCTACAACCTACAGAAGCAGACGCAGGCCGACCGTTGGGCTTCATGGGATCGCATCTCCGAGAAGACGCAAGACGTTCTGAGCGGCAAGACCAACGTGATTGACCCGCAGACGGGACAACAGTACAAGGCTCAGGCCGGCAGCAGCTACTACTGGATTGACCCGACCCGCAACGTCATCGCCGGAACAAACCTGCCCTACCAGCCGACATGGGATTTCAGAGAGATGGTGCAGACCTACAGGTAAGGAGTAGGAAGGTTTACCCTCATGCGTTCGAGGCGTGGGGGGGGG
>DATLMN010000144.1:0-7446 GCA_035537255.1 Pyrinomonadaceae bacterium
CCGGACAATGGACAGCCTATCGCACGCTCGCGGCCTGCCCCATCCTGTGCGAGGGCGAGATGCATGGAGTCATCACAATCTACGCTACAATCCTCGCAAAATATGAGGACGAGCACACAAGGCTTATGGAAGAAACGGCGGGACTGCTCGGGGCGGCCCTTCGCGTTGAGGCGCAGGAGGTCAAAGCGGTCGCAGCAACAGGCATCCAGCCTGATCTTCCAGATAAAGTGTCCACTTCCAATCTCCTTTTCAGCGACTCCGCGATAAGCCTGTTAGAGGTTACGCTGGAATCCGAGCTGGCGCATTAGCCGCCCGCGCGGCGCTCCCGCGCGCCTGTCCTCAGACACATCGCTCCCAGCTTCAGACATCTTCGAGAGCACACTCCATCAACCCGCACTCTCCTTCCCTGAATAAGATGCTCTTGGTATAAAACGAACGTTCGTGCTATATTCCTGCCGACCATCAACACACCGAGGAGACTTCCTTTGGAGATCAGGCAGGAGACAAGCGGGGCCGCGAAGGGGCGCAAAGCGAAGGGCGAGCGGACACGGCAAACCATCCTCGAAGCGGCCGTTGACGTGGCGTCAGCCGAAGGACTGGAGGGCTTGACCATCGGCCGCCTCGCCTCGAAGCTCTCGATGAGCAAGAGCGGGCTCTTCGCTCACTTCGGCTCTAAAGAAGAGTTGCAGCTTGCAACCATAGAGGCTGCGCGCTCGATCTTTGTCCGCGAGGTGATTCGCCCGGCCTTCGAGGCCGCACACGGGATGCCTCGTCTGTGGAAGCTTTGCGATGTCTGGCTGGGCTACGTGCAGGGCGGAGTATTTCGCGGGGGCTGTTTTTTTGCCGCCGCTGCCGCCGAGTTTGACAGTCGGCCCGGAACGGTGCGTGATCGCATCGCGGAGATCATGAAAGAGTGGCTCAACATCCTGCGCCGCGCCGTGGTCGAGGCCAAGGAGGCAGGGCATACGGACAAGGGTGTTGACCCGACGCAACTTGCCTTTGAATTTAACGCATTGGAGCTTGGCGCTAACTGGGCTTTCCAACTTTACGGCGACCGCCAGGCGTTCGCTCGCGCGCGCGAGGCTATACTTGAACGCCTGCGCAACATCGCAACGTCTAGCGGTCGATCACAACTACTGCTCTCCTCCGCGCTGCCGTCAAAAGAGAAGCGGCGCGCACGCGCACGTTGAGTCTCAAAATTATGAACGCACTACAAAGCGCAGGACACCTGGATCAGTCTTCGCCGGTCATCTCTAAAAGAGCAGCCGCGTGGGATGGCATCAAGCTCGAACACTTTCGCTTTCGTAAAGGCGAGCTGCCGGAACACAGTCACAAAGAGCATATGATCACCTTCCCTCTGGGCGCTACCTGTCACGGAGAAATACGCACGGCGAGCGGAATGGTGGCTCGCGGCGCGAGCGAGGAGAGCGTGTGTGTGATTCCTTCGGGACATCCTTTTATGGCGCGGCTCAACGACGACGCGGAGCAGGTTGCCATCTACCTTGATCCTTCAATAGTCCTGCGTGCGGCTGACGAAGCGCGCGCGGCTTCTGCGGTCGAGGTCATCGAAGGATGCAAGGCCTTTGATCCTGTGGTGCGAAGCATCGGACTTGCTCTGCTGGCGGAGATGGAATCGGAAGGCACAGGCGGTCGTCTTTACGCCGAATCGCTGGCGAATCTGCTGGCGGTTCATCTCTTGAGGCATTACACGGCGGCGGGCGATAGTATTCAGAGATTCAGGGGCGGTCTTTCAGGTCGCAGGCAGCGCCGTGTCCTCTCCTTTATCGCCGACAATTACGAAAGCGACCTGAGTCTGGCGGAGCTGGCGCAGGTTGCTGAGATGAGCACTTTTCATTTCGCGCGCGAATTTAAGAGGGCCACAGGAACGACGCCGCACCAGTATTTGATCAAGCTCAGGGTAGAGCGCGCCAAGGCTTTGCTGACAGAGAGCCGCATACCGCTTGTAGAGGTCAGCTCGCGCTCAGGCTTTAGCCACCAGAGCCACTTCACGAGGCTTTTTCGCAGGCTGACGGGCACGACGCCGCAAACTTATCGCTTGATGTTTCAGCCCTGAAAAGCTCGCTTTGAGACAAGTAGCAAGATTAGTCAAGGGCCAGCAATAACGGGAAAGACCGCGAGCACTGAGCGCCTTTACACTCACTCTCATCATCAGCATGAATGCTCGATGATAGAAGGAGTGTAAAAGGTGAAACAACTTAGATCATTACTGCTGGCGGTATTACTGGGAACGTTTTTGTCCGGCGTCGCTGCTGCTCAGATGAGCCGCCATGACGCACAGGATGCGATCCGGCGCGGAAATGAAAAGTACGCGCAGGCTCTCTACAGGGCTGCCATAGAGGAGTACAGGCAAGTCCCTGCCGGTGCGGGCGAAATCTACGCGCAGTCTCTGTACAACATAGGCGTCTGCTATTACGAGCTGTGGCAGACGGAAGAAGCGGTCTCGATGTACAGAAAAGCAATCGAAGCGCGCAAGGGTCGTTATCCGAAAGCTCTCTACGCGCTCGGCGTCGCGCTCAAAGATTTAGGGCGTTTACAGGAAGCCAAGGATGCCTACCGGCAGGCGATTGATACTTCCAATGGAGAGTACGCGACGGCTCATTATATGCTGGGGCTGCTCTCGATGAACGAGGGCGATTACAGCGCGGCGGCGGCTCTTTTTAGAGAAGCAATCGCCCGCTCCAAGACTAATTTCCCGGCGAGCCATAACAACCTGGGGGTCAGTCTGGCGAAGATGGGCAGCTTCTCGGAAGCGAAACGTGAGTTCGAGCTTGCTGTGCAGCAATCCTCCGGCAAGTTTGACGAGGCGGCTCATAATCTAAAGCTCTGTCGCTTTCTGCTTGAGCGCGCGCCGACGTTGGCCCAACTGGATTCGCTGAAGACGGTTGAAAAGATCGACCGCCAAAACAAATAAACTCCACAGAGGAGGATCAAAACTTTATGGAGACAAAAGGACAGGACGCTTTAGCCATCCTCAAGCTTTACGAATTGAGAGGCGAACCGCTAATGCGTGAGGCGCGCCGCTGGTTCTTTTCAGAGTTCGCGCCACAGAGCGGCAAGGATGTGGTCAGGCTTCTGCTGAGCGGAGAAAAGCAGAGCGCATATTATCGTATGGTCGCGTCGCACTGGGACGTGGCCGCCGCGCTCGTGCTGGGCGGCGGGATTGACGAGAAGCTATTCCTCGAATCCAATTCCGAGCACGTGGTCGTATTCGCCAAGCTCCAACCGCTGCTCGCCGAAATCCGTGAAACCATCGGCGAGCCCGATTATCTGATCCATCTCGAACAGCTCGTGATGAAAATTCCGAACATCGAAAAGAAGCTGGAGAACCGGCGCAGCCTGCTGGCACGCTGGACGCAGCCCAAAGCTTCAGCGGCAGAGCAGTCATAAGCCCTGTAATTCGCAAAGCACCGGATCGGTTTTCAGTTGAAGGCAAGTAGCATCGCCATTCACCACAGAGGCACAGAGCGCACAGAGATAGCACAGAGAGTTTGAGTATCATTCAACCCTCCGTGCTTCCTCCGTGTCCTCTGTGCCTCTGTGGTGAACAGCCTCTCGCCATTGGCTCAAAGAAAAACGGGCGAACCTCATCAAGAGATTCGCCCGCTTCTCTTTTAATGTAGGTGCTGGCTCTAGTTCAGACCGATGATAATAATCCGCTGAACTCCGTCACCCATGTCTATGCGCAACTGGTAAGTGCCGACCGTATAACCCTGAACACTCCAGTTGAAGATGTACTGACCATCTCCCGCGTACCGGAAGAGATTGTCAGTGTTAGCATTACCGGCAGAGTCAGCATCAACCTCTATGCCTGCCACGCCGTTGCTGATCTTGGCGACATAGAGTCTTGCCACTGCGTTGGTGAGAGGCGCACTCGCTCCCGTCAATCTGAACTTGAGGGGAAGCGTGCGGCCTATCTTATAGACGCCGCCCTCTTGCACAGGTGCAAGCAGTCCCGTCCAGGTGTAACCGACGCCGACGCTGATCTGCTCTTCGTCGAAGCCTCCCATGCTATCCGTTACTCTAACCTTGAAGGTATAGATAGCGCCGACCTGGCCCACACTCGGAGTCCAGTTGAACTGTCCTGTCGTCGGGTTAATCGAAGCTCCCGCCGGAACTGCGCCCGTCAGACTGTAGCCGAGGGTTTGCGCCGGAAGATCGTCATCGGTCGCCGTCGCCGTAAACGTTAGCGTTGAGCCCAGCAACACAGTCTTGTCGCCGATGGCTGCGAGCACCGGATTCTGATTCACTTCCGTCACGGTGATCTTGATTTCCGACTCGGCAGATTCCGTTCCGTCAGAGACTTTGACCTTGAACACGAAAGGCACATTCGTACCTCCCTGCGCTTCGGTCGGAGTCCAGTTAAACTGTCCTGTCGTCGGGTTGATCGAAGCTCCCGCCGGTGCTCCCAGGAGCGAGAATGTCAGGGCAGGGCCGTCCACGTCGCTGGCGGTCGCCGTAAACGTGTATGGACTGACCTCCGGGATCGTCACGTCTGTCGGAACATCTGTAAAGACGGGCGCGTCGTCGACTGCCGTCACGTTGATCGTAAAGCTCTGCGGCGCGCTCGTGTCAACGCCGCCGTTGTCCGTGCCGCCGTTGTCTTTGATGGCGACAGTGACGTTGGCCAAGCCGTTGGCATCGAGAGCCGGTGTAAAGCTCAGCGTCCCGTCCGGTGCAATCGCAGGCTGCACGGAGAAGAGCGAGTTGTTGTCGTTGTTGACGACGAAGCTCAAAGACTGTCCCGCTTCATCAGGCGGGCCAGCGCTCAAGGATGTCGCCCAGTTGGGAATACTCTGCGCGCCCGCGTCTTCCGCTGCGCCCTGATTCGCGCCAGCCGTAAAGCTCGGCACGTCGTTGACGGGCGTAACGTTGATCGTCACGGCGTCCGTATCATTGCCCGCAACGCCCGTTCCGGTGTTGCCCTTGTCGTTGGTCGTTACGTTAAGCGAAGCAGGGCCGTTGAAGTTCGCCGCCGGGCCATAGCTCAATCCGTTCAAGGCGCTGTTGATGTCAGCGATGGAACCCGTAAAGGTCATCGTCGCATCGCCCGCGCCGTCGCCGCTCGTAAAGCTCAGGCCCGTGATCCCGCTGAGCGAGACGACGCCGTTCGTCGCCGCCAACGTGACCTCAACCGGATTGTTTCCGGCATCTGTATCCGCAATCGAGATCGGGTTCGATCCATTGAATACCAGCGCGCCATCTTCCAACATACTCTGCGCGCCGGGAACTGTGTTGACGGGCGCGACGTTGGCAGGCACAGCAGCGGCTGGCAGCCCCGTCACTCTCA
Organism: Pyrinomonadaceae bacterium; assembly: GCA_035537255.1. GTDB lineage: Bacteria > Acidobacteriota > Blastocatellia > Pyrinomonadales > Pyrinomonadaceae > DASQYE01. The sequence goes on from DATLMN010000144.1 coordinate 5,309, forward strand.
GGTTATAGGGGAAGGTCGGCTGAGGCGCAACGGCATTGTTCGACTCGCTGACCACGACGGTAAACGTCGTGCTCGCCGGAACGTTAAAGGAGAAGAGTTGAGTTGTCCCCGCACCTTGCGTCGAAGACCCTCCGTTATCGGCTGCCCAGTTCGTGGCGACCGTCGCCGGAACGAAGCTGGGAATATAAGCCGCCACGTACAGGAGCGCGTTTGACGAATGCGTCAGGTTCACCGTCACGCAGATGGGTGAAGCGGAACTATTCGTGAAAGTGTAAGCGTCATAGCGGCGCGCGAGAGCGGAGACGGCTGCGCCGGGACTCACTTTCGTTGCACCGCACCCCGAAATCGGGAAGGTAAAGTTCATGCGGCTGATCTGCGTACCCGTAGTTGCAGACGTTGCGCCCGCCGGAACAACCGGCGCGACTGAGTCGAGCACGCTTGAGATGTTCGCAAGCTGTCCCGTCGGGACTGTGAGCGGATAGGTGCGCGTCGTCCCGTTGTAGTTAACCGTCAACACGAACTCTATGTTGGCGGCGTAGACTCCCGTCTGTCGATAGACGAACTCGTAAGGCGTCGCGCTCGTGGACGAGCCGTTGGTCTGGGCGATGTCAGGGAAGGAGCGCGTCGCGGACGGAGTAACGATCACGCCCGGCGTGGCCGAGCTAATCGTCGCCGTCACATTGAGGGCTTGGGCTACGCCTGAGTTGAGAAGGGGAAGCGAGAGCGTTCCGCGCTCGCCCGGCTCAATAAAGCCGTTGCCGTTGCCGCCCGTCTCCGACACAGTGACAGTGCCGGGCGTGATGTAAGCGGCAGCGGGGATCGCGCCGATATAGTTGAGCGCGGCGTCTGCCATGACGATGCCATAGCCTGTGTCGCGGTCAACGCCCGGCGTTTCAATGTCGATGGCCGAGTTCTGAAGCGCGTCGCGAACCTGCGCGGGCGTCAGAGCAGGGTTCGCACTCTTGAGCAGGGCCGCGATGGCCGCTGCATCCGGAGCAGCAGCCGAAGTGCCGAAGAACGTAATACCGAAGCCGCCAGCGCCCGTCACAGACGCGCCGTCGGCGGCAGTGATGTCAGGCTTCTGGCGCGAGATGCCGCCCGTGGATAAAACATTGCCCGGCGTAAACGGCGTGCCGTCTGCCTGGTAAAAGAGTTTGCGCGGGCCGTCGGACGAGAAAAGTTCCGTCTGGTTCGCAGAGTTAAACGCGTTCGGAAAAGGCCCTACAGGGTTGGGCGCAGCGCCAAAAGCCGTGGCAGCCGGAGTGGCCGCGACGCCGAAGGCATTCAGCGCAGTGCTGTGTCCGGTCGTCTGTCCAGGCGTATTGACGCTCAAGCGGCCACGGTTCGTGGTCAGTCGCAGATAGCGTCCGACGCCGGAGAACCTGACGATCACGAGCCGCACATTGGCGACGGGCACACCGCCGCTGGTGGGAATCCCCACGGCCTCGAACGGGTCCTGCGTGCCGCTCTGGTTTCCGGTCGAAGCAGTCAGGACAGAAGTGCCTGCGGCGTTGAGCATAAAGAGATCGTAGTCGTTGGCTGATCCGCCGAGCGGGTCTGACCAGTTGAGGTTGTACTGGCTGCTGCCCGCGACCGTCACTGTGTCGAAGTTAAGTCCGCCGGGGAACTGGTGAACGCGGCCCGCGCCGCCGGCTGCCGCAATGATCGCGGGCACGTTGCCGCCGTCGACAAAGTCGCCTTCCCAGACACCCGAAGTGCCATCGGTCTTGTTGCCGGAGTTACCGGCTGAAGAGAAGTAGAGCGCGCCCGAAGCGGTTACGTCGTTGACGGCTTGCGCGACGACGCCGCCGTTGGTCGGCGAAATGATGCCCGGAGCCTGTCCGTCCTGAAACGGCGACTCGGCGAAATAGAACACGTCGTCAACGATGATGTCGCAACCGGCTGCGCGCAGGTTACGAATGTTGTTCGCCATGTTGGCGCTGCCGCCAAAGGCCGTCGCGAAGTAGAGCTGCGCGCCCGGCGCGAGATCGTGAATGAGTTCGAGCATCGCCGTGCCTTCGTCGCAAGCGTTGGTCGCGGCGCACTGTCCGGCTGATGTTCCGCTCTGTCCGGGGAGTACTGTGACGGGGCCCGTGTCGCCGGAGGCGACAGCGGCGGCCAGATTGCGCACGCCGTCG
>DATLMN010000145.1:0-19994 GCA_035537255.1 Pyrinomonadaceae bacterium
TTACTCATATAGAAATGGTTCCTTCGGAAAAGATTTCTTAAATAAGTATCGCACAGGCGCTCCCTCTGAGTTAAAATGCGCCGACGTATAAAAGCTATTCTGCGGCGATCCCTTCAGGATTGCAACTGCCGTTAAGGTCCAGAGCCGTTTTCTACAGACTACAAATATGCCTGAGCAAACTACTGATCGAGACTCGCCGGACAACACGAGTATGCCCGATCCCGGGCGCAGAAATTTCCTGTTGCTGATTCCCCTGGGCATCTTCGCCGGGGTGGCGGCGACGATTGTCGGCGCGGCATTTCGCTTCCTGCGCCCTTCAGACGCCCGCTCGGAAGCGAAATGGTCGAACGTCGCACCGCTCGCGCAGCTTAAAGGCGAAAAGCCAATCATGCGCAGCATCATTGCAGAGCATCAGGCCGGTTGGGCCAGCACCGTCGAAGAACATTTCGTCTACGTCCTGCCGAACCGGAATAATCAGGTGCTGTCGAGCGTGTGCCCGCACGAGGGCTGCAACGTCAGTTGGCGCGATGCGGAGAGCGAGTTTTTCTGTCCCTGTCACGACAGCTACTTTGCTGCGGACGGCTCGCGCACGCGCGGCCCTTCAAGGCGCGGGCTAGACCCGCTGCCGACACGCGAGAAAGACGGAGTGCTTCAGGTGCAGTATCAAACCTTCATCAATAATACAGAGGAGCGCATCGCGCGCGGATGAAAGAAGAGCAGAACCCGTATTTGCCGCCACGCATCAGACGCTGGCTCTCGCGTTGGACGACGCTCGAAGACATAGAGCGTTCCCTGGTTGACGAGCCGTCCGGCGGAGTGGAAGCGTGGACGCGTACGACCGCAGGGGTGGTCGCCATGCTGGTCGTCGTGCAGGCTGTGACGGGCGTACTGCTCGCCTTTTATTACGTGCCTTCGGCAGAGAGCGCGCACACCACTGTCGCATATATCGAAAAGATGGTTCCCGCAGGGTCATGGCTGCGCGCTATGCATCATTACGGCTCGCAGTGGCTGACGCTTTTCCTTGTCCTGCATCTGGCGCAGATGTTCTGGCGCGAAGGCTACAAGCGCAGGCCTATCGGGTGGATGTCGACAGTGATTCTGCTGGGGCTTGTGCTGGCGGGCGGAGCGACGGGTTATTCACTGCCCTGGGATGCGCGCGCCTTCTTTGGAACGCGCGTCACGGAGGGCATCGCGGGCGGTCTTCCGCTGGTGGGCTCGGCGTCGCGTAACTGGCTTTTGGGCGGCATGGAGATTACGCCGATCACGCTGGCGCGCTTCTTCGCGCTGCACGTGCTCGTCGTGCCGATGTTGATCTTGCTTGTGCTGACGGCGCGGCTCTTCGTCTTTCGCGAGCGCGGGATAGTGACGGACGCCGAAGAGCGACGCCTTGAAGGCTGGATGTTCGGACAGGTGGCGCGAAACGCACTTGTCGCGGGCCTTGTCTTTCTGGCGCTCAGCCTGTGGGCAGCAAAATTTCATGCCCCTCTTGGGCCAGCCGCAGACACTGCCGCGCCGGGCTATCTGCCGCGTCCGGGCGCGCAGTTCCTATGGCTCTTTCAACTTCTGAAGTATCTGCCGGGCCGTCTGGCTTCGACCGTGGCGGTCGCGCTTCCCGCCCTGATCTTCATAGGGCTGGCGTCGCTGCCTTTTCTCAATCCGCCGAGGCTCAGGAAAATGATGGCCAAGCCGCGCCGTAATATCGGCGTTGCGCTTTTCGTGTTGGGTTTCGCGCTCTTTACGACGATGACCTTGATCGCTTACGTAGAGGACGCGCGCGACCCGCGTGTCCGCGACCAGCTCGCGCGCCAATCAAAAGAGGAAGAGGCTTTTCGCATCGCGCCCTTTTCGCCGTTGCGTACGCGCACCAGCGAATCGAATATCGAAGACGAGCAGATCGACACGGGCGAAGCGCCTGGTGGTAGCCCGACGCCCGCAGGGTCGCCGTCGCCGAATACGTCACCGTCGCCCGGCGGCTCAGCGTCCCCCGCGCAGACGCCCGGCGTTTCGTCAACGTCACCGCCGGACTCTTACATCACAAACTGTTCGGGCTGTCACGGCACGCGTGGTCAGGGCGTGTTTCCCTTCCCGCGTCTGATCGGCGTGTCCTCCAAGCCGCGCCGTTCAGTAGAAGACCTCGTCGGAATCATCAACGACCCGGCGGCCTACGGTCTTGAGCCGACCATGCCCGGCTTCGCCACGAAAATCTCCGACGCAGAGAAGCAGGAGATCGCCGTCTGGGTCGCGGCTCTCAAGAAGCGATAAATTGAGAAGTGAGTAGCAGAGTGTGTGTCCGACGTGGTAGAGGTTTGGCTTTGATAATTGAGTGTACGGCTCGTTGGGACTCACCACAGAGACACAGAGCGCACGGAGGCTACACAGAGACTTGAATCTCTAACTCTCTGTGCTCCCTCCGTGTCCTCTGTGCATCTGTGGTGAACTGCAACTTCCCTTACACTCGATCACAAATTGAGCCCCAATCTTTCGACACTTATCCTTTGATAATGAGTGCGGGCATGCTCTATACTCTCGCACGTTCTACACAGTTTTCTACAGGCAGATGGATTGCCGTAGTCTTTCGGAGAAAGATGCGGATGAAACTTATCAAGCTTGCTTTGACCTGCGCCGCGCTGACTGTTTTCGTCATCAGTTGCACGACCGAGACGACCAATACCAATCAAGTCTCCAACAGCAACACCAGGACGCAGACAACCAACTCCCCTGCGAGCACACCTCAGGCGTCGCCCACACCGGCGGACGAATTTGCGCAGACGCGCGTCGTCTATGCGGAGATGTGTACCGTGTGTCATGGGCCCAAGGGCGACGGCGGCACGGTCAAGATACAGGGCAAGCAGCTCAAAGTCCCGAGCCTGAAGGAGGGACACGCGCTCAATCATAACGAGGCGCAGCTTGCCAAGCAGATCAGCGAGGGCGGCGACGGCATGCCGGCCTTTAAAGATCGCCTCAAGCCCGAAGTGATCAACGACCTCGTGCGACTGATCCGCAAAGAATTTCAGGGCATCGCCGCAACGGGCACTTCGCCTTCGCCCGCGAAGCCTTAAATCTTTGCTCGTCGTCAAGCACGCCCCGGCTCTATTGACAGGAGAATTATTGCCTTTGAATAAGAGCTTGTCCGTTTACGTTTGTCTAGCGTTGCTGCTACTGGGGGCAGTCTGTAGTTCTTCCCTCGCCGCACAAACGCAAACCGCTGCTCCGCCAAAGCCTGCGCCTGCTAACAATCCCTGTGTCGCGAAATCGGAGCACCGTCAGTTTGATTTCTGGGTAGGCGAATGGGATGTCACTGATCGAGACAAGAAGATCGCGACCAGCAGCATTCAAAGCATCGTCGGCAGTTGCATTGTTTTTGAAAACTATTTCGACGCCACAGGCTATACCGGAAAGAGTTTTAATTTCTTCGACGCTACGCTCGGCAAATGGCGGCAGACATGGGTGGACAGCATCGGACATGTCAGCGAGTTTGTCGGCGAATACCGGGACGGGGCGATGCGCTTTGAGGGTGAGACTCACAGGGAGGACGGACGACGAGTGCTGCGCCGTATGACTATTTTCAATCTGGGGGCGGGTCGTGTTCGTCAATACTCCGAGTGGTCGCTTGACGGCAAGGACTGGAAGGCCGGTTATGATTACACCTATCTGAGGAGAAAATAGACCTGTTCGAGACAGGATCGAGCCGAGAATTTATTGACGACACACGCGAATCGCAGTAGAGTCCAACTGAACAGATTGCGTTCTTCGATTGAACGCGAGGCCGGCGAAGAAGAAGAATTGCTCCCTTCGTCGGCTTTTTAATCATTCAGGGTCAAGCCATCAACACAGATCAGCCCCCATCTCTGCCAAGGCTTCAACAGCTTCAACCATCTATAGAGGAGTGCCGTATATGCTGAGAATGAATAGAACCTCTCAAGAGGAAAAACCCGATAGCGACTCGACCGTCGACCTGACGCCGCGACCGCCGTCAACTTACGAAGGCAGTATGCACAACCAGACGCCCGCGCATAGTCCTACGACCAGCTCTGCCATCACAGAGAGCGAATCGCTGGCGCGCGACATCAAAGAAGGCTTGCTCAGCGGTTTCGTCGGCAACGGGACGGAGCTGACGGGTGAAGCGAACTTTAAAGGGATGCTTCGCGTGGACGGTCATCTTTCAGGAAAAGTCCATTCGGACGAAGGAACGCTGATCGTCAGCACCAACGGACTGATCGACGCCAACGTAGAGGTCGCCGTCGCACAGATTCAAGGAACGGTCAACGGCGACATCATCGCCACGAAACGCATAGAGCTGGGACGTGTGTCGAAAGTAACGGGCAATATCCAGACGCCATCCTTGGTCATCGAACAGGGCGCAATGTTTGAGGGCAATTGCCGCATGACGCAGCAATCTGACTCGGCCAATCAGCCCGCGACGAAGGAGAAGCAAGCGAGCAGCGGCAGCAGTAGCACGTAAGCTTATCCGGCGGCGACGAACAGTTTGCTTGCGCTCTCGTCTCTACCGGGAAGCGACTTCCTCCCCTGAAACTATTTTCATCGCCTCAGTCACGAAATCGCTCGCAACCGGCGCGCCTATGACGCGCCGTTGCGTTTATCGTGCGCCTAAGTCGGCGTGACACCGGCGCGCGAAACCAATAAAATGGCTCTCATGCACCCGTAGCTCAGTTGAATAGAGCGCCTGACTTCGGACTTAATTGTCCGTTCAAGTTCGCTGTGCTACGCTGTGATTCATGGAAACGCGGGTTTGCTCGAAATGTAACACCTCTAAAGTTATCACTGAATTTCCATTTCGGAATAAGTTAAGAGGGACACATCATTCTTACTGCTTATCGTGCGGACGCCAGTTGGTTAAGAATCATTATGCGGCGAACGCTCGATACTACATTAAGAAGGCAAGTGAACGGCGCAAGAAAGTAATGAAGGAACTAAATGAGAAGCTTTATAACTATCTTGAGCAGCATCCGTGTGTTGATTGTGGAGAGAGCGATCCCGTCGTTTTAGAGTTCGATCATGTACGTGGCCAAAAGTCCTACAACGTCTCTTCGCTAGGTTGGCGTTTATGTTCCTGGAACTCTTTAATGAGAGAGATTGCCAAGTGTAAGGTGCGTTGTGCGAATTGCCATCGTCGCAAGACTGCGGAACGGAGGGGCTCATTCAGGCACAACACGCGTTACGGGCCGTTAGCTCAGTTTGGATAGAGCGCTAGTCTTCGGAACTAGAAGTCGGGGGTTCGAGTCCCTCACGGCCCGCCATTATCTAGAAGGTTTGAGTCCTTCCGGGTGTACCATGATTTAAAGTTGAGGGTAGCCGCCGTGTCGGCTGCCCTTAATTGTGTCGTGCGGCAATGCAAACTCGGCGCGCACACGTTATAATTGCGGGTTCGCAAATCGGCGCGATTTCTGATCATCTGAACCAAGTTATTCGGAGTAGGGTTATTAATGATAAATTTTGAGACGACGCCTGAAAAATACAGGCACTGGAAATTGAGTATTGACGGCGCGGTCGCCACGCTTTCGATGGACGTGCAGGAGGACGCGACGATCTTTGAAGGTTACAAGCTCAAGCTCAACTCGTACGATCTGGGCGTAGATATTGAGCTGGCCGACGCCGTGCAGCGCCTGCGCTTCGAGCATCCCGAGGTGCGTGTCGTCCTCGTCACCAGCCTCAAGCCCAGAATCTTCTGCGCGGGCGCGAACATCTACATGCTCGGCACATCGCCGCATGCCTTCAAGGTCAACTTCTGTAAATTTACGAACGAGACGCGCTGCGCGATTGAGGACGCATCCTTTAATTCAGGCCAGCGGTATGTCGCCGCCCTGAACGGCACGGCTTCCGGGGGCGGTTACGAGTTGGCCATCGCCTGCGATGAAATCTATCTGGTCGACGACGGCAACTCCGCAGTCTCGCTGCCGGAAGTCCCTCTGCTCGGAGTGCTGCCCGGCACGGGAGGACTGACTCGCCTCGTAGACAAGCGCAAAGTGCGGCGCGACAGGGCAGATGTTTTTTCCACACTGGCCGAAGGGCTCAAGGGCAAGCGCGCCAAAGAGTGGAATCTGATCGACGGCTACTTTCCGACCAGCAGGTTCAAGGAGTCCGTGACGGCGCGCGTAGAGGAAATCCTCAAGTCAGACGATCAGAAAAAGAACGCACACGCCGGCATCAAGCTCAATCCGCTCGCGCTCGAAGTGACGGACGACAGCCGCGAGTACAAGTACGTCACAGTGCGTTTTAACCGCGAAGGTCGTTACGCGGATTTGACCGTGCGCGGCCCTGAATCCGAACAACCAGCCACTCTGGAAGAGATAGAGCGCTTGGGCGATCAGTACTGGCCGCTTCAAGCCTATCGTGAATTGGACGATGCGCTCTTGCATCTGCGCGTCAACAATCTTGACACGGGCCTTGTTTGTCTGCGCACGACGGGCGAGATTGATAACGTGCTCGCGGTCGATAAAACTCTGGTCGCGAACAGAGACCACTGGCTGGTGCGCGAGATCATCCTTTACATGGCACGCGTGCTCAGGCGTCTGGATTTAACGGCGAAGAGCTTTTTCGCGCTGATCGAGCCCGGCAGCAGCTTCGCGGGAAATCTGCTTGAGCTTGCGCTTTCAGCCGACCGCACCTATATGCTCAACTCGCCGGATGAAACGGTCGAGCTGGCGACGAGCGAGATGAACGCGGGCGCACTCCCTATGAGCAACAGCTTGCCTAGATTGCAATCGCGCTTTCTGGGGACGCCTGAAGAGGTTGATAAAGTGCTTGCGCACACCGGCAGGTTCGACGCCGAAGAGGCGGAGGAAGCCGGACTGGTTACTTTCGCGCCGGAGGCTCTGGACTGGGAAGACGAGATTCGCGTCGCCATCGAAGAACGCAGGTCGCTTTCGCCGGACGCACTGACGGGGATGGAAGCCTCGCTCAGATTCGCCGGGCCGGAAACGCTCGACACAAAAATTTATGGCCGCCTGACAGCATGGCAGAACTGGATTTTCCAGCGTCCCAACGCTGTCGGCGAACACGGCGCGCTGACCAATTACGGCAAGCCCACGCAGGCGCGATTCGACTATCGAAGGACATAGAAAAGCAAGGATGTAGTAACAGCCGTGAAGGATGAGGATATTATTTTCGATTTGAACGCAGGCGCTTTCATCAGACATCCCTGCATTCGGAGGACATGATGCAGTTATACGAACGCATTCCTAATAATGTGAATCTCTCGGAAGATAAGAAACTTCAGCGGGCGTTGGAGAAGTGGCTGCCGAGTTATCTGGATTGGTGGCGCGAGATGGGCCCGGAAGGGTTTCAGAATAAGGATGTCTACTTGCGCACGGCTATCAGCGTCGAGCCGGAAGGGTGGGCCCACTTTGATTTTATTAAGATGCCGGACTATCGCTGGGGAATTTTTCTCAAGCCAGCAGACCCGGATGCCAAGGTAGGCTTCGGCGACAACTACGGCGTGCCCGCCTATCAGGAAGTGCCGGGAGAGTTCCGCAACGCACTGCGTCGTATCATCGTCACGCAGGGCGATACAGAGCCCGCTTCGGTCGAGCAGCAGCGCGAGCTTGGCAAGACCTGCCCTTCTCTTTACGACCTGCGCAATCTCTTCCAGGTGAATGTCGAAGAGGGACGCCACCTGTGGGCGATGGTCTATCTGCTGCAACGCTACTTCGGGCGCGACGGGCGCGACGAAGCAGACGCTCTATTAGAGCGCCGCAGCGGCAACCCGGACAAGCCGCGAATACTGGAAGCCTTTAACCAGCCCTGCGACGACTGGCTCAACTTTTTCTGCTTTACGATGTTCACGGATCGCGACGGCAAGTACCAGTTAGGGGCGCTCGCCGAATCCGGATTCGAGCCGCTGGCGCGCACCTGTCAGTTTATGCTCACAGAAGAAGCGCATCATCTTTTCGTCGGCGAGACAGGCGTCGGCCGTGTCGTCAAACGCACGGCTCAATTGATGAAAGAAAGTAAGGACGGCGACGTGCGCGAGTCTGGCGGCATTCCGCTGGAAATTATTCAGCGCTATATAAATTTCTGGTTCAGCTACTCTTTAGACCTCTTCGGCGGCGAGATCAGCTCGAACTCTGCGGACTTTTTTGCCGCAGGTCTCAAGGGGCGTTACAAAGAGAAAGATCAATACACGGATCACATCATCACTGACGACATTTTTACCTTGACGGTGGTCGAAGACGGAAAGCTTGTGCCGCGCCAAGTGCCTTTGCGTAATGCGCTCAACGAAGTGCTACGCGGCGAGTACGTCAACGACTGCGAGCGAGCGATGAAGCGCTGGAACAAATTTATCGCAGACGAAGGCGTGGACGCGCAGCTATTTTTGCCCAGCACGCGCTTTCACCGCCACGTCGGCGAGTTCGCCGGTCATCATTTCGACATTCACGGCAATCTTATTACTCGCGAGCAATTCGAGGCGCAGCGCAACGAATGGCTGCCGACTTTGGAAGATCGCGAGTACGTGCGCAGCCTTATGCATCCGGTGACTGAGCCGGGCAAGATCGCCAACTGGATTGCGCCGCCCGCCGCAGGCATCAAGGGCAAGCCGTTCGAGTTTGAATACGTGCGGCTCTAATAGACAATTTCGCCCCGAATAGACAGGTTCGCCCCGGCGGGGCGAAATGTTTATAGTCTAGCGGCAATCTTTAAAGTAAAGCTCCGTCAGGAGCGACATGTGATGAGACGTGTCGCTCTTGACGGAGCTTTATGATTTTAATGGACGGCTGCGGCTATAAACATCTCGCTCCTGACGGAGCGAAGAGCATACATCTTTTATGTCTATTGAACGGAGATTATTTTGGCTGGTCTGATTGGCCTTAGACGACTACAGCCGTGTGAATCGCTAGCAGTCTGGCGACGAGTTGAGGAAGGTCTTCTCGCGTAAGCACAGGTATGTCGCGGGTCAGGCTGCTGACGGCAGATGTTTCCTGCCACGCGTTGAATATTTCGCGCGTCGCTTTTACATCTCGTCCTTCGTCGAATAGATAGAGAGCATCGGCTTTCTGAAGAGCGCGGCGGGCCGAGGGCTTGAGTTGTTTGGGTTCGGGGCGCGTGACCATCAACGCGTAATCGACCTTGACGAACTGCTGAAAGCTATTGCCTTCGATAAAGACGCCGGGCGCGCGGACGCGCTCCAATGCGCGATTGATTCCCTGCTCGACCTGAGCATCCGTGACGATTATCCAGTGGACATTGCCTGCTCCGGCATCCCAGTATCGTCCTGTGTCTTTGCCAGCCGTATATGTCTCTTCGCGCCCGGAACGAATGACAGGCGCGTCGCTGAGCAGATGGCTCACGCAACAGGCTTCGAGGCTTTTACCGCACGAACGATAATGCCCGCGAGTCGTTTTGATCGCTTCCCAGCCCGGAAAGGCGCGCAGCAGCTCGCACATCAAAGTGGTCTTGCCGACATCGGATGAAAAGCCGCCCACCGCGACCATTGTGCGAGACATGAGCTTAGTAATACTCCTTGACAGATACCGTTTTGAGACTCGTCGTCAAAAGTTATGCGCAGGCGGGCGGCAGAAATCTTTTTAAAAGCAACGCTTCTCTTTATCTCCCGTCGTAAAGCTTTCCGGCTTCGCCTTAGCGTTCTCTCTTTAGTACTTTGCGGAACTTGCGCTTGAGCATATCGCGACGGAGCGGCGAGAGATGATCTATAAAGAGCAGCCCGTTGCAATGATCCGTCTCGTGTGCCAGGCAGCGCGCCGTCAGCCCACGGCCCTCCACCTCGAACGCTTCGCCGCGCACATCCTGCGCGCCAAGTTTGACATGCGCGGGCCTGCGAAGCTGCGCGCCCAGACTGGCGAGCGAGAGACAGGCTTCGTCGCCGTCCTGCTCGCCCTCTGCGCTGAGAATGACCGGATTGGCCGCGACGATCTTCGTGCCTTCGCAGTCCATGACGAACAGTTGCAGCGAGAGGCCGACCTGCGGCGCAGCCAGTCCGACGCCGTGCGCGGCGTACATCGTCTCGAACATATCGGCGGCGAGCCGTTCAAGCTCATCGTCAAATTTCTCGACCGCCGCTCCGACCGTGGAGAGCACGCTCGCCGGATAACTCACGATATTGAGGAGTGCCATCTGCTTCATCTCCCCTCAAGCGCAAACGTTTTTCGATAAGTCTGGAACATTTATACTATGAGATGAGTACGGCGCGCGAGCGTGGCATATAACCCTGCGGAAAGAATTTTGCTCGCGGCGTACTATGGGTAAACGATTTCACTTGGCGGACTATTGACACTGTGGCAGCGAGTCATGTATAAACCGCCTCCCTGTTGCGATGCTTACGGGCATCACAACCAGCGCGGGGATCGGCGAGCGGAGCGGCGACGCATCGTTCGAGGGAAGCGACAGGCGGAACCAGTTGTTTCTATTGACGCCCTGTGCTGAAGCCGAAAGGCTTGCTGGGTGAAGGTCTCAAAAGGACTTTCTCCCTTAGCGCCCGGATAAAAACGGGTTGCGCTTTGAGGATCTGATCAATCCCCAAAGTAGCTTAGGTCGTTCAACGCGAGTTGAACCTCGTTTTGTCGCAACGTAAACGGCGGTGGAGGAAAAGCCACCAGAACAAAAACCAAGCGGCACCGTGTTACTTGTAATGCGAGGGGTTCGTGAAAGCGGACCGCAAGTGCCGACCGGAGAGTAGGCCGACCGCCGGTTTATAATTCGGTATACAAACAAGGCAGCTTCCGGGGTGTACATGCCGGAGTTGCCAACCCAAAGGTTCGCCGTAAGGTGATAGTTTGGGCAGGAGTTGCGCCTGCGATCACTTGTTGGTCGCGGCGCAACTTCTTTTTTATGGACTCCAAAATCAGTTTTCAAGTTTCGCGTAAGCAATATGGCAGTTCACCACAGAGACACAGAGAGCACAGAGATAGCACAGAGAAGACAATTCAATCCTCTGTGCTCTCTCCTTGTCCTCTGTGTCTCTGTGGTGAGCAGTAACTCGCTACTGAGAGTCCTCTTTACTCCGTCTCGCTGCGATTGCTTTCGCCTGACTCTTTGATCCAGACCGTTTTGATATTGACGAACTCGCGTATGCCGTAGGCGCTCAACTCGCGCCCGTAACCCGAACGCTTAATGCCGCCGAAGGGCAGGCGCGGGTCAGATGCCACCATGCCGTTGATAAAGACCGAACCGGCCTCGATCTCTTCAATAAATCGTTGGGCTTCGCTTTCATCATTCGTCCACGCGCTTGAGGCCAGACCGAACACGGAGTCGTTGGCGAGGCGTATCGCTTCTTCAACATCGCGCACGCGAAAGAGCAAAGCAACTGGCCCGAACAACTCTTCACTGTAAGCGGGCGCATCCTTAGGAATGTCTGTCATCACCGTCGGCGCATAGTAAAACCCTGGACGCTCAAGCTTATGCCCTCCGCACAGAATGCGCGCGCCAGCCGCGACGGATTTTTGTACCTGCTCGTCTAAATCTTCCAAGACCTGACGTGTCGCCAGCGGGCCGATGTCCGTCTCTTCTTCCAAAGGGTCGCCAATGTGAAGCGCCTGCATGCCCTCGACGAAGCGACGCTCGAACTGATCGTAAACCTCTTCGGCGACGATAAAACGTTTGGCCGCGATACATGACTGGCCGTTGTTGATCGTGCGCGCCTTAACGGCAGTCTTCGCGGCTTCGTCCACGTCCGCGCTCGGCATGACGATAAAGGGGTCTGAGCCGCCAAGCTCAAGCACGCTCTTTTTGATATGCTTTCCGGCGCGGCCAGCCACTTGACTGCCCGCAGACTCGCTGCCCGTCAGTGTCACGGCACGCACACGCTCGTCGTCAATCAAGCGCTCGACTTTGTCAGAGCCGACGAGCAGCGTCTGAAAGACTCCTTCCGCGAAGCCCGCGCGACGAAAAACATCTTCGATACTGATCGCGCATTGTGGAACGTTCGAGGCGTGTTTAAGCAGACCAACGTTGCCGCTCATCAACGCGGGCGCGGCGAAGCGAAAGACCTGCCAGAAGGGAAAGTTCCAGGGCATCACTGCGAGCACAGGCCCAAGCGGTTGATAATGTATGTAGCTGCGCGTGGCGTTGGTCTCAACCTCTTCGTCCGCGAGAAAACGCTCTGCCCACTGTGCGTAGTAACGGCAGACCCACGCACATTTGGCAGCCTCCTCGCCCGCAGCCTTGAGAGGCTTGCCCATCTCCAACGTCATCATGCGCGCGAACTCATTCTTTTCGTCTTCCAAGATTTCTGCGACGCGCGTCATTCGCCTGGCACGCTCGGCGAAAGTCGTATGGCGATGCTCATCAAAGGCCGAATCGGCACGCGCTAGTTTTTCTTCGATCAAAGCATCCGAGAGAGGCTCGAACGAGCGCAGGGTTTCTCCGGTCGCAGGGTTGATGCTTGCTATCGCCATTCTTTTTTTAACCTCCGAAAGCTTTGCGAGAGCTGTTTTGACTTTAAGGAATAAGCACGATCTTGCCGTATGCGCCCGGCTGCATGACTGCTTCGTGTGCGCGCGGAGCATCCATGAGCGGCATCTCCTGGCCGACGACCGGACGCAGCGTGCCGTTTTCCAATCCGGCGACGAGCGCCGCGTGCGTGCCCTGAAGCTCAGCGGGCGGCGTGTTCATCAACGACATCGCGAGGATACTGGCATCACGTCCCATCGCGTCGCGCGGATTGATCTCGACCGTCCCGCGATTGCCGATCACGACGACGCGACCACCTCGCGCCAGCACAGTCAGGTCGCGTCCCAGATTGACGTTAGCCAGCATCTCAAGAATCACATCCACGCCACGCCCCTCTGTCAGCTTCATAAGATGCTCAAGGTAATCACTCGCGTGATGATCGAGGACGTGATGCGCGCCCTGCTCCGTCACAAGGCGGCGTCCCTCTTCAGTACCACCCGTGCCTATGACCCGTAAGCCAGCGGCTCGCGCAAGCTGCACAGCGGCGATCCCGACGCCACCCGTTGCGCCGTGTACCAGGACACTTTCTCCCGGCTCGGCCTTGGCTCGACCAAAGAGCCCTCGATGCGCCGTCGCGTAAGGGACATTGACGGCCGCTCCCTGCGAGAAGGTGACTGATGCGGGAAGCCTGTGAACCTGAGAAGCATCGCAGAGCGCCAGCTCGGCATACGCGCCGCTCAATGTCCCCGCCGTATAAACACGATCACCCTGACTTATGCGTCGAACATTCATCCCGACGGCTTCGACTATTCCGGCCGCATCCATGCCGGGCGTGTAGGGCAGGGCAGGCTTGACCGCGTGTTGACCTGTACGGATATATACGTCTACGGGATTGACTCCGGCGGCGGCGACGCGCACCAGGACCTGATCAGAGCCCGGCAGAGGGTCTGTCACGTCTTCCAAACGCATCACGTCCGGCCCGCCGAACTCATGCACACGAATAGCCTTCATCTGAATCGTCTCCTATTTGTTCAAGCCGTTTTGAAGCGTATCCTTACTTTAAGCCTCTATCGATTAGTTTGCAAAACTCTGGCGATTGAGGTACGCGAGGTTGTTTATCTTCCGTCATCATGGCTAAGATCAAACGATATGTCACTGGCTCATGGAGCATTGATATTTGCGGCGGCCGCGCTCGCAGGGATGATCAACTCGGTCGCGGGGGGCGGCACGCTCATTACTTTCCCTGTGCTGGTGTGGCTCGGCCTGGACCCAAAGGTGGCGAACGCGACGAGCACTGTGGCGCTGTGGCCCGGTCTCTTCGGCGGCGTCTTCGGCTTTCGCCGCGAGATCAAAGACAGCCGCTCGCATCTTCTCTGGCTGGGGTTGACGAGCGTCTTGGGTGGCGGCGTCGGAGCAATGCTGCTGATCCTGACGCCGTCGCAGACATTCGCGCGGCTTGTGCCTTACCTGATTCTCTTCGCGACGGCTCTTTTTACTTTGCAAGAGCCGATCAGTCGTCGCCTGCGGCTGCCCGCCAACGATTCGCCTAACGGGGTCAGAGGCTGGGTTGGCCCAGTCTTGATTCAATTCTTTTCTTCCATTTACGGGGGATATTTCGGCGCGGGCAATGGCATCCTGATGCTGGCGGCGCTGGGGCTGTTCGGCCTCAAGGATATTCACCGCGCCAACGGGATCAAAAATTTTCTGGGTATCTGCATTAACAGCATAGCGGTGCTGGCCTTCGCAGTGTCTGGACTGGTCTATTGGCCCAACGCGCTCTTGATGACGGTCGGCGCAATCATTGGGGGCTATTACGGGGCGAGCGCAGCGCGGCGACTAGGGCGCACCTTCGTGCGGCGCACCATCGTGCTGATCGGATTGGTGATCGGCATCCTGATGCTGTGGCGAATCGGATGATTAGAAATATTTATCAGGCAGGACGAAAGGCATCTCACCACAAAGAGCACAGAGGGAGCACAGAGAAAAAGATTCAAGCCTCTGTGTAACCTCCGTGTCCTCTGTGCCTCTGTGGTGAATGAGCAACTTACCTGGCGCTCAATCTAAAACTTATAACTCTTCGACGATATTTTTACCGATGAGTGCTCCTGCGATCTCGCCTGCGACGCGGGCGTTGTTTTCGAGGAGTGCGATGTTGGCACGAAGCGTTGCGCCTGCGCTTAATTCTCCCAGCCGCTTGAGCAGAAACGGCGTCAACTCGCGCCCCTTGATACCTTCACTATCGGCTTCCCGCAGCGCACGCTCAAGCGCATCCTGCAAGACGTGTGCGGGGACTTCCGCAGACGCTGGCACGGGCACTGTAATCAGGACAGAGCTTTTGAGGCCGAGCGCATCGCGGGCTTGGATGTAACGTGCGGCCTCTGCTGGCGAGTCTGCGCGCGCGTCTACGGGGAGACCGCTGCGGATTGAATAGAAGGCGGGCATCTCGTCGCAGCCGTAGCCGATGACGGTCACGCCGTTGGTCTCAAGCCATTCGCGCGTCGCCGGAAGATCGAGCACTATCTTTGCTCCGGAGCAAACGACCGTGAGGGGAATGCGCGCCAACTCCGGCAGGTCGGCAGAGATGTCCGGCAACTCGCCTCTGTGAACGCCGCCGATGCCGCCCGTGGCGAAGATTTCAATTCCCACCTGATTGGCGATCCAGATGGTCGTCGCTACAGTCGTCGCTCCGTCAAGCTTGCTCGCGACCGCTACTGCCAGATCACGACGACTTACTTTATGCACGTCGTCCGCTTCGGCCAGATGCTTTAGCTGCTCTGCGCTGAGTCCAATATGAAGCTTGCCTTTGAGGATGGCGATGGTGGCAGGAATAGAGCCCGTCGCGCGCACTATCTGTTCCAGGCGAAGCGCTGTTTCCAGATTCTGTGGACGCGGCAAACCGTGCGCGATGACTGTGGATTCGAGCGCCACCACAGCGCGCCCTTCGGCCAAAGCCTCTTCTACTTCGGAACTGAGAATAAAGATACTGTGATCTATCATGAATGACTATTAACAGGAGAAGAAAATTAACAGGGATGAACAGGATAAGCAGGATAAAAGCACAGCTTCAGCAAAGAGATTTAAGATGTTAAATTTCAGATTGAAAGCTTCTGCCCTCTTCCTGTTTTTATCCTGACAATCTCTGTCCATCCCTGTTAAATTATGCCGTGAATAGCCGGACGATTCCTTTATTGACTCTTAGCGCTGCTTTTAGGTTTCTTCTCTTTACCCTTCTTGCTTCCCTTTTTTTCAAACTCGTCTGGACTCTTCTCGCCGCGCTCTTTGGCGTCGGGCTCGCCCGCTTCGGCGGCAGCGTTCTCGATCTCGGAGTTGATCTCGCCGCCGATGAGAATGGCTACGCCCGTCAGATAAAACCAGAGCATCAGGATAATGAGCGCTCCGAGCGAGCCGTAGGTCGCGCTGTATGAATCGAAGAAGTTCAGATAGAGACGAAAAGCAAACGAGACCAGCAGCCACAACGTGACGGCGATGGCCGCGCCCGGCGTCACCCATTTCCAATCCTGATCGTGCAAGTCGGGCGCGAAATAATAGATCAGGTTAAAGGCCAGAAGCACGAAGAAGAGTACAATCGGCCACTGCACTATCTTCCATGTCATGGTGAAGACCTGACCGAAGCCGAAGTTTGCGGCCAGCGTATCCGCTATGCGTCCACCGTAAAGCGTCAGCGCCAGCGCAGTGATAATCAGGACGGCCAGGCCCACCGTCAAAGCGATGGTGATTAGCCGCTGCTTCCACCAGGGCCGCGACTCCTCCACGTTATAAGCGATGTTGAGCGTCTCGCTGATCGCGCCCATGCCGTTCGACGCAGCCCACAGCGCCGCCAGCACTCCGAAGGTGAGCTTGCCTCCGCCCTTCTGTTTAGTGACTTCGTCGAGAGTCGTCTGCACAAGCTGTGTGGCCGACTGCGGCATCACGTCGCCAAGGTAAGAGAGCAGGTTCGTGCGCAAATCCGATCCGGCATCTGCGAAATAGCCCAGCAGCGTAATCAGGAAAAGCAGCAGGGGAAAGAGCGAGAGCAGAAAATAGTAGGACAACTGTGCCGCGCGACCGAAGACATCGTCTTCGTTGATCTCATTCCAGATACGCTGAGCCAGCTTTTTCCAGGTCAACCCGCCTAATGTCCACAACGAAGCCATCCCTGATTCCCCTCCCGGCGTTCGATTTCGCGACAACCCTTTACGCTTGTCATAGCACACAGCAAGCGCCGGGCCGTTTGACCAATATGAATCCTATTTGACTTGGGTCGCAGCGATAGTTCTTGTCCGGCTCGCCTTTAGTTTGGCTTTAGTGTCGCGCTCCGCCGTCCTTCTCAAGCGTGAAGAAGTTACGTATGCGGCGCAGCAGGTCGCCCTGCGCACTGCGCATGCGCAGCCGCTTGGCCTCTTCGTTGAGTCCTTCGCGGACAGCCTCCAACTCGACGCGACGCCGCGCGAGGATATGTGAGATGTCTTCTGCCAGTTCGGGCCGGCGTTTGAGGATGTCGTTGAAGGCTTCCTTGTCCAGCCGATAGCATTCCACGTCTGAGGCGGCGATGACTGTGGCAGTGCGCGGCTCGCCAGTCATCAATCCCATCTCGCCGAAGAAATCGCCGCCATGAAGCGTCGCCACCTTTTCGCTCAGGTTGCTGCCGTCGACGGCGACGCGCACTTCGGCTTCGCCTTTGGTCATGATGTAGAGCCAGTGCGCCTTTGCTCCCTGTCTGGTCATCGCTTCGCCGCGCACGAAGGGCGCTTCGTTCATACGCAGCGCCAGCTCCTGCCGCTCTTCATCGGTGAGCGTATGAAAAAGCTCGACTCTCTGAAGCGCTTCGACACGTCCCTCAAGCTCCTCGCCGCGTTTGCGTTTGCGGCGCGACTCGTCCTCTTCCGTGATAAAGAGCGAGTGCGCGGGGATCGAAAGCGGAATATCTACGCGGCGCAGTGCGAAGAAGATGCGCTGGCGCACGATGGAATCGGTCGGGTCAGTCAGCGCCAGGTCCGTCAGCCAGTAGCGCGCGGCGTAGGTCGCGTAGCTGTCTTTGAAATCCATCATCAGACAATGCGGCGCGGGCTCGCGCGCGATGTTCGGGATCGGCTCGGCGTTGAGCGCCGCCTCGACCGCATTGATTACATCAGTCGGCGCAAAGCGAAAATCGACATTGAAGTAAACCCACTGGCGATGCTGTCGCGGCGCACCCTCGCGCCGTCCCAGGAGGATCACCTGTCCTTTCATCAAGACGCTGTTCGGTATGACGACCGTGTCCCAGTTGCGCGTCTCGATAGAGGTCTGCCGCCAGCGAATCTCTTTGACCTGTCCCTCCTGCTGGTCTATGCGCACCCAATCGCCGACAGAGATCGTGCGCTCCATTTGCAGAGCCATGCCGCCCATCACATTGCCCAACGTGTCCTGCAAAGAGAAGCCTATGACGGCGGTGATGACGGCGGAGGTGGCGACGATGCCCGAGAGGTCTACGCCATGAGCGGCGAGCAGGCTCAGGGCGAGGATGATGTAAGCGAAGGCGACCAGCAGGTCGCGCATGATGCGCGGCGGCTTGACCCTCACGGCATCCATCAGGACATCGAAGAGCAGCACGCTGCCGACAGTGATGACGGCCATGCCCTCTATCATTCGCGCGGCCCAGCTGACCCAGCGATAGGCGCTCGTCTGACGCTCAGCGCCGGAGCTGAGCACCATCCCGGCAATCAGGAAACCCGCGAAGGCTAGCGCGTAGAGGAGCACTGCCGTGCGTATGCGCGCGCGTTCCGCCGGGACGACGATGAAAAGAATCACAGAGGTCAGCAGGAAAGCGATGAGCAGCCAGATAAACGTCCTGTTGCTCGTGCCAGAGGCTTCGATAACGTTTTGCCAGAAAGAGTTCATCGCCAGCAGCATGTGTCTTGTCTAAAGAAGAGCGAGTATAAAACGAGCAGGTGCAACCCCATTAACGCGGGAGCGAATCTTAACACGTTCTGAACTTTTCTGTCTTTGAAAGTGCAGCCGTAGACTGTCGGGCGAGCCTTTTTTCGGGTGTTCCGCTCGTTAAGTGGCAGGTCAATTTGAGATTAACGGTTATCGACATTGCTGTTCACCACAGAGGCACAGAGGACACAGAGATTACACAGAGAGTCGAATGTCACTCCTTCCTCCGTGCTCTCTGTGCCTCTGTGGTGAGCCTCAATCCGCCGCATACTCAATTATCCGAATGAACCACTACCGCCCGTCGGAAATGCTGGACAGGATACGGGAAATAAGCTATCTATGAAGGGCCACAGGAGCTACTGACAACGCCGCCTGCCCGGACAGGTCTAAGATCAGGGCTCATTCAAAATTTCAAGCTTCTCATCTCTTGTATTGTAAATTTGAGTGTCGGTCCCCGAAGACGTTTGACGCTCTTAAGTTTTACCGGAAGGGGAATCGAACAATCATGCGTTTTGCCTCTCGCCGCCTGACAGTTTTAGTTCTGCTCTTCGGGTTATTAACCCCGTCCACTTCCCTTTTTAATAGAACTGTTAGCGCGAACGCTCGCGCCGACCAGCCTGTGATTGCGCGCGTCACACTAAAGACACGCGAGGAGCTTGAGCGTTTCGTCCGACTTGGCCTTGACATGCTGGAAACGCGCGAAGGCGATGACCGGTTTATCCTCACGACGGAGGCGCAGATCGAATGGTTGCGCGAGCAGGGATGGACAGTGACGGTCGATGACCGGCAGACAGCGGCGCTTTCAAGCAGCTCCGCGCCCGGCACTAAAATTTTTATGGGAGGCTACCGCACGGTCGCAGAGGCGCGCGCATTTCTCGATCAGCAGGCGGCGCTTTATCCGAACCTCGCAGAGGTTTTCGTTTACGGGAGCAGTTGGGAGCGTGTGACTTCGGGGGGTGCGGCGGGACACGACCTCTTTGGGATTAGACTGACGAATAAGCAGCGTCCCGGCCCGAAGCCCAAGTTCTTCCTGATGGCCTCTATTCATGCGCGCGAGATTGCCACGACGGAAATCGCGCTGCGTTTTGTTGATTACTTGCTCAGCGGTTATGGAACGAACGGCGACATTACATGGCTGTTGGACGAGCACGAGATCGTTATCGTGCCCGTGGTTAATCCGGACGGCAGAGTCATCGCCGAACAGGGATATTACCAACGCAAGAATACGAACTACACTTATGGCGGTAATTGTCAAAACCCGCCGACTCCCTTCGATCAGATCGGTGTGGATTTGAATCGCAACTCATCTTTTAAATGGGGAATGGTTAATACTCCAACAGAGCCCAAGTGCGGGCAGACTTATCCAGGCCCGTCTCCCGCCTCAGAGCCGGAGACAGCGGCGCTTGAAAATCTTGTCCGCTCGCTCTTCCCTGACCAACGTGGGCCGCTCGATACGGACGCCGCGCCACTGACAACGACGGGAGTGCTGATCACGCTTCATTCTTACGGCAATCTTGTGCTGTGGCCCTGGGGACACACGGGCACGCCCGCGCCAAACGGAGCGGGCCTGGCGCTGATCGGGCACAAGTTTGCTTCATATAACGGCTTTGCGCCGGATCAATCGACGGGGCTCTATCCCGCATCCGGAACGACGGACGATTGGGCTTACGGCGAGCTTGGTATTCCCGCCTACACTTTTGAAGTAGGGCCGAACG
>DATLMN010000146.1:0-10390 GCA_035537255.1 Pyrinomonadaceae bacterium
TGATAAGTGATGGATAATAGGTGATAAGAGAAAAGCTTGTTCTTACTTATCACCTATCACCCATCACCTATCACAGCTTTTCAATAATGAGTGCGCTGTTCTTCGAGCCGAAGCCGATGCAGTTGCAGAGGGCGATGCGCACGTCGCTTGCGCGCGCGTGGTTCGGGACGTAGTCGAGATCACATTCGGGGTCAGGCACGTCCAGGTTGATTGTTGGAGGAATCACGTTTGTCTGCATCGCGCAGAGCGCAGCCGCGATTCCCGCCGCGCCGCTTGCGCCCTGCGGGTGGCCTATCTGTGATTTGGTCGCGGACATAGGGATGCGCCCGGCCTGTTCACGAAAGGCGAGCTTCAGGGCCTGCGTTTCGATGCGGTCGTTAAGAAGCGTCGATGTGCCGTGAAGATTGACGTAATCAATCTCTGCGGGAGAGCGTCCGGCATCCTCCATCGCGATCATCATGGCGCGCGCGGGCTCGTCTCCGCTCTCTTCCAGACGCACGCGATGATAAGCGTCGCACGTCGTGCCATAGCCACTGACTTCCGCATAAATGCGCGCGCCGCGCTTTACAGCATGCTCATACTCTTCGAGCACATAAATCCATGCGCCCTCGCCGAGCACGATTCCCGAACGATCAAGCGAGAAGGGGCGCGATGCTCGCGCGGGCTCATCGTTCCACTCCTTTGTCAGCACGGTCATCAGATTGAACCCGGCCAGGATGCCGGGAGCAAGCGGCGCATCGACGCCGCCCGTGATCATCATCTCCTGTCGCCCGAGCGCGATGTGCTGCGCCGCATACGCAATCGCGTCCGTCGAGCTGGTGCAGCCCGTCGAGACGATGTGCGAGAGACCGCGCAGGCCGAAGACCATCGAAAGCTCGCTGGAGAGTCCGCCATGCGTTGAAGAGGGAATGGTATAAACGCTCGCCTTGTGACGTGGGCCAACGTAGAAATATTCGTACTGCTGTTCGGTGAAAGCAAGGCCGCCGCCGCCCGTGCCCAGCACGACGCCTATCTCTCGGCGCTCTTGCAGTGAGAGATCAGATGGATGAATCCCCGCATCATCAATCGCCTCGCGCGCCGCCCGGAGCGCCAGTGGCACTGTGCGCGCGACGTGCTTGCGATCCTTTGGGTCAAGCTCTGCTTGCCAATCAAAGCCCTGCACCTCTGCGGCGATCTTGACGGGCGAATCCGTGACATCGAATTGTTCTATGCGGCGGACGCCGCTCTCGCCCTGTTGCAGCGCACGCCAGAAGGCTTCACGACCGATGCCGATGGGCGTCACGCAGCCCGCGCCCGTGATGACAATGCGGCGCGCCTCCTTCAAACGTCTGAGCATAAATCGGGTCTCCTCGTCACGGCTATCAAACTATTTTCCGGGGATAGCCGAAGAATAACATCCCGCGCTCGGTTGCAGCCAACCGTGGTCAGATGCTTAAAGCTGAGAGAGAACGGCGATGAAAGTGTTCTCGCTTAGGAGTTGTCTTCAGGCCGTTTCACTTTCGGTATATGAATTACGCTGACGGCCCTGTGTTCGGATGCTTTGTCTTTGAGGAGGCTACGGAACTTAAAAAAGCTTTGGAGCGTTGAGCGCAAACTATGCGAGACTCAACGCTCCAAAGTAGTTTGATGTTTTTCAAAGCAAGATCAGGCGGCTGGCTGTCCTGCTGGCCCAGCGCCTACGTCCAGCTTTGTTCCGCACTCGTTGCAGAACTTAGCGCCCGGCGCGGCCTCTGCCTGACAGTTCGGACACTTGGGCTTCTCTTGCTTGGCCCCGCACTGGTTACAGAACTTTGCGCCCGCCGGGAGACTCTCGCCGCATTTGACGCACGGCACGGTCTCGCTTGTGACCTCCATCTTCGCGCCGCACTCGTTGCAGAACTTCGGCGTGCCCGCATTTGCCGCGCCGCACTTCGGACACTTCGTGGTAGCAGAGCCCGTCGGGCTTCCCCCTTGAGTGTTTTGCTGATGCTGCTGTTGCGGGTTCATCGCACCGGCCATCGCGCCTGCCATCTGCTGGCCGATGGCGAAGCCTGCGCCGAGCCCAGCGCCAGTGCCCGCGCCGCCAGAAGGATTTTGCGCCGCGTCGCGCATCGCGTCAGCCGCCTGGAACTGCGCATAGCGACCGACATCGCCGATCACGCCCATAGAAGTGCGCTTGTCCATCGCCGCCTCGACCTCCGGCGACAGAGAGATGTTCTCGATAATAAACTTGGTCAGCTCAAGGCCGAAGGATTTGAACTCCTCGTTCAGTTTGGTGCGACCGAAGCGTCCAAGCTCGTCGTAATTGGAAGCTAGATCGAGCGCCGCAATCTTTGATTCGCCAAGCGCATCCGTAAAGCCGCTGACGAGCGTGCGCTTCAGTTGGCCCTCTATGTCTTCCGTGTCGAACTTTCCGTTCGTGCCCGCGACCTCTTTGATAAAAGCGCGCGGGTCTGCGACGCGAATCGAGTAGATGCCAAACGCACGAAGGCGCACCATCCCGAAATCAGCGTCCCTCATCATGATCGGATTCATCGTGCCCCACTTGAGGTCCGTGAACTGCTTGGTGTTGACGAAATAGACTTCGGCTTTGAAGGGAGAATTGAAACCGTATTTCCACGCGCCGAGCTTTGAAAGAATCGGCGTGTTGCCGCCATCGATGGTGTAAAGTCCGGGCGGAAAAACGTCCGCGATCTGTCCCTGAAAAACAAAGACGGCGACCTGCGATTCGCGCACGGTGAGGCGCGCGCCGTTCTTGATCTCCTGATCCGCAACGGGGAAACGATACAGCATCGTGTTGCCGGAATCGTCCAGCCACTCGATGACTTCGATAAATTGATTGAAGGGATTAACCCTGTCTAAGATTCCCATCTGTTTCCGATCTCCTTCTTCAAAGGCGGCTTTAAGTTTGCTCCGCTCCGTTTATCCGAGCCGCCCTGTATTATACGCTCCCAGGTATGAAGAGGTTCAAGCCTCCACGGACGCAATTCAAGACGCAATCGGCTTAGAACTATTGCACAAATAGTTTCGCGGGGGAAGAGGAAAAGCAGGGATGAAGGATGAGGGATGAGGGATGAATCATTGCGTGAACTGCTAATGGCCATATTCACTCAAACACTTTCATCCCTTATCCTTCATCCTTGTTTTCGCCGTCGCCAGAGCGTTAGGCAGAAGAGCGCAGTGAGGCCGCCGCTGATGTCTATCAGGCTATCGTAGATGGAGCCCGTGCGCGTAGGCACGAAACGTTGATGATACTCGTCTGAGAGCGCGTAGACGACGACGAGCGCGAGCGAAGCTAGAAACCAGCGCCGTCGTAATAGTTCACGGGACGAGCCCAGAAAGGCGCGCGCTGCGAGCAGAGCGAGGATGGCGTATTCTGTAAAGTGCGCGGCTTTGCGTACAATGAAGTGTGTAAAGAGTAGACGTTCTTCGCTGATGTCCGGAAACAACCAGAGCAGCACCGGACGAATGATGCGCGAAGTATTGCTGGCGGACATCCCGCCCGTCGAAAACAGAAGGATCAACAACATCCAGACAAGCAGTGGCCCGTAACGCCACGCGCGAGCGCGCCACATCGTCCGGCTGTCCTCTACTCTTTCGCTCATCTCTAAAACGAAAGGGAAGCTGACTCTAGGGTCGCTTCCCTTCACTGCTGCTAATCCTTTTAAACTTGTCGCGTTGCTCGATTGACTGATGACTTAAACTGACGCTGCGCCGGAGACGACCTCTATGATCTCGTTGGTGATGGCGGCCTGGCGTATGCGGTTCATGTTGAGCGTCAGCGAACCGATCAGCTCGCCGGCATTCTTCGAGGCAGAGTCCATCGCCGTCATTCGCGCGCCCTGCTCTGAGGCAATCGATTCAAGCAGCGCGCGGAAAATCTGCGTCTCGATCAGGCGCGGAAGCAGTCGACTGAAAATCTCTTCGGGCGGCTGCTCGTAGATATATTCAGTAAAGGTCACGGGGCGCGACGGATCGGCTGCCGCAGCAGCAGCCTCTGCGTTTGATTCCTCACTGCGCGAGACGGGCAGCAGTTGCTCGACGACGACGCGCTGCTGTAGCACGGATTTGAATTCGTTGTAGATGATAAAGACTTTGTCCAGCTCGGTGTCTTCGGTGTAGCGATTGATGACATCGCGCGCCAGATCGACGGCCTCCGAATACTCCACGCGGCCCTTGCCCGTCATGCCGATATATTCTTCTACGAATGTGACATTGCGACGGCGAAAAAAGTCTCTTCCCTTGCGACCGACCGGCATCATCTCAATCGTCTTATCAGCGTTCTCGCGTATAAAGGCTTGAGCCGCTTTGGTCAGATTGGTATTGAACGCGCCGCACAATCCCTTATCAGCAGTGACGAGCACGATCAGATAGCGCTCGTCGCCGCGCGCATCCAATAGCGGATGATGAAAGTTCTCGTCCGTGCGCGAGGCCAGTTCGCCCAGGACTTCCAGCATCTTGTTGGCGAAGGGACGCGCCGTGATGACACGATCCTGCGCGCGTTTTAATTTCGCCGCCGACACCATCTTCATAGCCTTGGTGATCTGCTGCGTATTCTTGATCGACTTGATGCGGCGACGTATGTCTAACAGGTTTGCCATAAACAGTTTTTAGTTTTCAGTTTTTAGTTTTCAGCGAGCAAAAGCTTTTACTCAAAACTGAAACTGAAAACTTATTTTTATACTCCAGCGGTCGTGGTCGCCGTCGTTGCGCTTTGCGTGGTTGCCTGCGGCGCGCTTCCTGTTGCATTGCCGCTCGTTGCCGTGCTGCGCTGCGCAACAGAGGTCTCTTCTTTCCAGCGCTCTTTGAAATCGCCTAGCACCTGCGCGAGATCGTTTTTGATGTCGTCGGTCAAACTCTTCTTTTCGCGAATGCTTTGCAGCACTCCCGGATGCGAGTTTTCGACGAAGCGCAGGAGTTCCCCTTCAAAGCGACGAACGTTTTCGACCGGCACGTCGTCTATGTAGCCGTTGGTCGCAGACCAGATAACGAGCACCTGCTGCGCGACATCCATGGGCTGATACTGCGGCTGCTTGAGAATCTCTGTCAGGCGTTGGCCGCGCGCGAGTTGTTGCTGCGTCGCTTTATCGAGGTCTGAGCCGAACTGCGCGAAGGCTTGCAGCTCGCGAAACTGCGCCAGGTCAAGACGCAGAGTTCCTGCGACCTGCTTCATAGCCTTGATCTGCGCCGCGCCGCCCACGCGCGAGACGGAGTTGCCGACGTTGATGGCCGGACGAATACCGCTGTTGAAAAGGTCTGCTTCCAAAAAGATTTGACCGTCGGTAATCGAAATCACGTTGGTCGGAATGTATGCGGAGATGTCGCCCGCCTGCGTCTCGATCACCGGAAGGCTGGTTAAAGAGCCGCCGCCTTTGGCGTCAGACATCTTGGCCGCACGCTCTAATAGACGCGAGTGCAGATAAAAGACATCGCCCGGATAGGCTTCGCGTCCCGGCGGACGGCGAAGCAGCAGCGAGATTTCACGATAGGCCGCCGCCTGCTTTGAAAGATCGTCGTAGATCGTTAAGGCGTGACGACCGTTGTCGCGAAAATATTCGCCCATCGCGACGCCAGCGTAAGGCGCTAGGAACTGCATCGCCGCCGGATCGGAGGCGGTCGCCTTGACGACGATGGTGTATTCCATCGCGCCGAAATCCTGCAAAGTTTTGACGACCTGCGCCACCGTCGAAGCCTTCTGGCCGATGGCGACGTAGATGCAGATCACGTCCTTGCCTTTTTGATTGATGATCGTATCGACGGCGACAGCAGTTTTTCCCGTCTGGCGATCACCGATGATCAGCTCGCGCTGACCGCGACCAATCGGCACCATAGAGTCAATCGCCTTGAGTCCGGTTTGCAAAGGCTCTTTAACAGGCTGGCGATCAATGATGCCGGGCGCGATGCGCTCAATGGACAGGAACTCTTCTGTCAGGATGGGCCCACGGTCGTCAATCGGATTGCCAAGGGCATCGACGACGCGGCCTATGAGCGCGTCGCCTACGGGCACTTCCATAATGCGTCCCGTGCGCTTGACGATGTCGCCCTCTTTGATCTTTTGAAAATCGCCGAAGAGCACCGCGCCCACTTTGTCTTCTTCTAGATTCAAAGCCAGGCCGCGCACATCGTGCGGAAATTCCAGCAGCTCGCCGGCCATGACTTTTTCAAGTCCGTGTATCTCTGCGATACCGTCGCCGACTTTGATCACCGTGCCGACTTCCGAGACGGTCACGCCGCCCTCGAAGTTTTCAATCTGCTGGCGAATGATCTCGTTGATCTCATTAGCTCTGATCGGTTCCATAAAATTCCTCAGATGATGAATGATGCGGGCTGCAAAGACTTTTTATCAGCCGTTATTTGCCCGCCAGCTTTTCCTGCGCACGTTGCAACTGGTTGCGCACAGACCCGTCGTAAATGGTCGAGCCTATACGCGTTACCATACCGCCGATTAATTCTTCGTCGGTCTTAAAAGTTAAGCGCACGTTTTTGCCCGTCATGGCCGAGAGCTTTTCGCGCAAAGCCTGCTGCGAAGATTCCGGTACGGCGCGCGCCGTCGTGACTTCGGCTGAAACAAAACCGGAGCGCTCGTCCAGGACCTGCGCCAGACGGTTGTTGATCTCGCTCAAATCTGTGAGACGCTGATTTTGCAGAAGGACCTGAAGAAAATTGGCCGTCGTCGGGCGAAGGCGCGCGCGCGCGATGAGTGCGTTTAAGACCTTGCGCTTCTGCTCGTAGGGGACGGTCGGATTACGGAAGACTTCGAGAAGCTGCTCGTTTGCCTGCATCATCAATTCCCATGCAGACAGCTCTTCCTGCACCTGCCGCGCTTCGCTTCGCGCGATGATCACATCGGCCAGCGCCGCTGCGTAGCGACGCGCCACCACTTGCACGCTCAACGAGTGATTCCCCCCAGCTCTTCAACCTGCGAATTGACCAGACGCTGATCATCTTCCGGACGAATGTCGCGACGGATCATCTCTTCGGCGAGGCGCACGCTCTCCTTTGCGGCGAATTGCCGCAACTCCTGTCGAGCGGCTTTGCCAGCGCTCTCGATCTCGCGGCGCGCCTGCTCGCGCAGCTTCTCGGCATCTTCATCTGCGGAACGACGTATACGCTCGCTCTCAGCCTCTGCTTCCCTTCTGGACTGCTCGCGCACGATGGCGACTTCCGCGTCCAGGCGCGCGAGCCGCGTTTCGACCTCAGCAAGCTTTGCGTTGGCCGCGTCGCGCTCTTCCTGCGCACGCATCAACTCGCGCCGGATGCCTTCGCGGCGCGCGCGTAAGGCATCGCTGACTGGGCGGCGCAGGATATAAACGAGCGCGCCGACAAACAGAAAGAGATTGACGAACTTCCACAACTCCAGCCCAGGCTGATTCCACCAGGGCGCTGCGGCTCCGCCCTCAGCGGGCGAGAACAAAAGCATCAATGTGATAAAAGAAGTGTACATAACAAATTCACGCGCCCGTGCCTGAGATAACGCTCGGGCTCACCGGACGATGAAGAATATGCGCGCCGATCTCCGCCGCGATGCTTCGCGCCTCACTTTTAAGAGTCGTGCGCGCACGCTCGGCCTGTGTGCTAATCGCGTCCTTTTGCTCTGTGACCGAGCGGCTGATCTCGTCACGCACTGCGTCCAATTTGATCTGCCGTTCGCGCATCGCCGTCGTGCGCTCCTGCTCCATCAAGCGATACCCTTCCGAGCGAGCCTCGCGAAGCGTGCGCTCATACAGGCTCAATTTTTCCTCGACATTGCGTAGGATGCCGCGCGCGTCGCCGGAACGACCGCGCGTGCGCCGCTCGCGCTCTTCAAGAATCCGATTGATCGGCTTGAAAAGCGTGGCGTTGAGGACAAACACCATCACCAGGATGATCGCAATATGAAGAAAAAGCGTGCCGTCCGGCACGAGTTGGATAGAGTTCTCTGCGAAGCACAGGAAGATCATAGCTCTCGAAAGGCTTTAAAGAAGTATTGCCTACTAGGTTGTATATTCGAGAAAACGTACGCTTATCAAAAGCTTGCGAGTCTAGCACGCACTTTCACAAACCGTCAAGGAGCGGCCCTCCGATGAAGGAACGCGCCCAGATTCAATAGTCCCTCAAGACTACCCTGCTCAGATTATTTGTTAGCAACCCTTTTATGCTCTTTACGCGACTATCGCCCGTTCAGCTTTAGACCAAACGGGCGACAATCGCTCTCGTCCCTCCCCCTCGCAAGGAGAGACGGAGATCAAGACTCTTGCTTTATATCACGTTATTAACCTCATTTAATAGTTTTCCAGACCGTGTTAGTCAAATTATTCAAACCACCTGAATCAAATAGCCAGACCTTGGCCGTACCTCACCAATCATCACCGCCCCCTCAATTTTACTGAGCAGGTCGTCGGCCTTTGACCGCTCAACGCTAATAAGCAGCCCCCCGGCCGTCTGTGGATCGAAAAGCGCGCTCTGCATCACGCCCGAAATCTCTCCTGCGAAGCTGATTGTCTCGCCGACATACGCCCTGTTATTTTTATCGCCGCGCGTGAGCATTCCCTGCGCGATCAATTCCAGCACATCCGGCAACAAGGGAACTCGCCCCGCTTCGATGATTAAGCAAACATCACTGGCATGCGCCATCTCGTAAGCGTGCCCGAGAAGGCCGAAGCCAGTCACATCCGTGCAAGCATGCGCTTTCGCCTCTTGCATCGCTTCGGCGGCGGCAGCGGCAGAAGTAGTCATCATACGCATCGCCGCATCAACCGCTTCGGCCCGCGCGACGCCACGCTTAATTCCAGTGCTGATCGCGCCCGTGCCGATTGGCTTCGTTAAAATAAGCGCGTCACCCGGCTGCGCGTTGGCGTTTGTCACAACCTGCGCAGGGTTTATCAGCCCGGTCACGGCATAGCCAAACTTTATCTCCGCATCGTCAATTGAATGTCCGCCGAGCACAGTTACTCCGGCCTCGTTCATAGCAGCTTGACCACCGCGCAGGATTTGCTTCAGGACATCGAAGTCCTCCTTTTGCGGATAACAAACGATGGACAGAGCCGTGATGGGTTTCCCTCCCATCGCGTATATATCATTCAGGGAATTATTAGCCGCGACACGCCCGTAAAGCTCAGGATCATCCGTGACGGGAGTGAAAAAATCTACGGTTTGCACTAACGCAACATCGTCCCTCAGACGAAACACACCGGCGTCATCGGCCTTGTCGTACCCGACGAGCACGTTTTCATTCTTGGGTTGTGCTGGTAGAGCGCCCAAAACTTGGGCTAAATCGCGCGGCGCGAGCTTCGCCACTCAACCGGCACAAGAGACCATTTCTGTTAATCGCTTTTTCATTTTATTTTGTACTTCTAATTTCCCCACTTGATTTTACAAATGCCTTCGACTTCTAAAGCCGGGGCAGAATCTCACAAATGTCCCCGACTTTTGATAAGCATTTCTGCCGGACGCCAGAGGTGTCCGGGCAGCGCCCAAGGCAATTTACGCTGGAGCTTACAGAAAAGCCGTAGACTAAAGTGATGGGGCGGACTCTTGGCTAGCGATCAATAGCTGGTATAAGCGATCCAGGTCATTATCATTGTAGTACTCTATTTCGATCTTGCCTCCGGCTCCGGTTTGGCTGGGCATCACGCGCACCTGTGTACCCAGGCGACGGCGCAGTTTATTCTCGGCTGCGCGAATATTCGCATCATCACGCTTTGGCGCTGGCAGCGTCGCGGTGGCGGGGCTGGCCCCGGCGATGATACGCTTGATGGCCCGCTCTGTCTCACGCACAGATAGCGATTGATCTATGACATTTCGCGCAACACGCCGCTGAATATCGGCGTCATCTACGCCCAAAAGGGCACGCGCATGCCCCATAGAGAGCTTTTCTTCTTCCACCAGGCGCTGAATATCTTCCGGTAAACGCAATAAACGCAGATAGTTAGTAACAAATGAGCGATCTCGCCCGACGCGCTGCGCGACCGTCTCCTGCGTGAGTCCGAGTGTCTCTATGAGACGCTTGTAGGCATGCGCCTCTTCAATTGCGTTTAGTTCCTGACGTTGAATATTTTCGATCAGAGCCAATTCCAGCAGCTTGTCATCAGGGATAGCCCGAACTACGGCCGGGACTCTTTGCAGCCCTGCGCGCTGTGCGGCACGCCATCTTCTTTCACCTGCGACCAATTGATAACGCGCTCCGCGACGGCGTACGAGCAGAGGCTGGACAATACCGTTCGAGCGGATTGATTGAGCAAGCTCCTCCAGACGCTCTTCATCAAAGTGCGTGCGCGGCTGCGCAGGGCTTGGTTCGATGAGGTCTATGTCTATTTCGAGCAGCTCTTCGCTAGTTGTCGGTGCTGTATCCGACAGCAGCGCGCTCAAGCCCCGCCCTAACACTCTTCTTGTCATGAGCCATAACCTCCTTTGCCAATTGAAGGTAGCTTTC
>DATLMN010000147.1:0-18024 GCA_035537255.1 Pyrinomonadaceae bacterium
GTACGCGTCTTCTCTCTATTCGCGCGGCTTGTGCGGATGGCCTTCACCTTCACCATTATTGAGCTGATGTCGCTTGACCATACGTTGAAGGGTCGTGCGATCAATGCCCAGCAATCGCGCCGCAGCCTGTTTGTTGCCGCCCGTGGCTGTCAGTACGCGCTCGACGTGTAAGCGCTCGACGACAGCGAGCGGCAACAGTTGTTCTTCAGCGGAGGCGTGTGGTGAAGGTGTAGGCGCAGTCTCCGCCGCCGCCTGCGGCTGATGATCTGTGCAGTTGCGTATACGCTCGGGCAAATCTTCCGGACGCACTATGCGATCACAGAGCGCGACGGCGCGCACCACTGCGTTCTCAAGCTCGCGTATGTTGCCGGGCCAGGAGTATTGTTCCAGAAGTTGCAGTGCTTCCTGAGAGAAGCTAACGGGCGCAGTGCCGCCCGGTCGCACTACTTTCGCGGCGAAGTGTTGGGCCAATGGCAGTATGTCTTCGCGTCGCTCGCGCAAAGGCGGCAGGTGAATGGTCACGGCGTTGAGACGATAGAGTAAGTCTTGTCGAAAACGTCCCTCGCGCTGCTCCTGCTCGGCATCGCGATTGGTGGCGGCGATGACGCGCACGTTGACATGCACAAGGCGGTTTGAGCCGACGCGACGAATCTCGCCCTCCTGAAGCGTGCGCAGCAGCTTGACCTGAAAAGCCGCCGTCGTCTCCGTGATCTCGTCCAGAAAGACCGTCCCGCCGTCGCCCTCTTCCCAGAGACCGCGACGATCCACGGTCGCTCCTGTAAAAGAGCCGCGCACATGACCGAACAGCTCACTTTCGATCAGCTCCGCAGGGATCGCGCCGCAGTTGACGGCGACGAAGGGCTCGTTTGCGCGCGGGCTGCGGCGATGTATGGCGCGCGCGACGACCTCTTTGCCCGTACCCGATTCGCCAGTAATCAGCACGGGCAGATTCGTCACGGCGACGCGGCCCACGAGCTTCATCACCTGAACGAAAGCGTCGCTGCGGCCGACCAGATCGATGTCGGATTTGTAGACGAGAGCGGACGCGCCGTCATCATTGCTGCCTGCGCCGCCTGTGCCAGCGCCATTCTCCATCCGGCCAGCGCGCACACTCTGGGCCAACGAGAGAATATGTTTGACGTTGAAGGGCTTGAACAGATAGTCGTAAGCGCCGAGCGCTGCGGCGTCGAGCGCGCCGACGGCCGAGCCGTGTCCCGTCATCAACACGATCTGTGCGTCCGGCTGCTCTTCTTTAAAGCGACGCAACACACTGAACCCGTCCTCGCCGCCCAGCACCACATCGCAGAAGACGAGCGACCACTCCTCTGCGCTGAGCAGCTCGAAGGCGCGCTCCGCCGTATCGGCCTCG
The DNA here is from genome assembly GCA_035537255.1 of Pyrinomonadaceae bacterium. Classification (GTDB taxonomy): domain Bacteria; phylum Acidobacteriota; class Blastocatellia; order Pyrinomonadales; family Pyrinomonadaceae; genus DASQYE01. Next base: position 1,370 of record DATLMN010000147.1, read on the forward strand.
CTCACGGTCCAGCCATCCGCGCGCAGGACATCGCCCACGATGTCGCGTATTACTGCCTCATCATCTACGACCAGTGCTTTCATAAACTCACAGGGCCGAGATCATACCACTTAACCTCGATAGCTGCGCAAGAGGAAGTTGGCTTTCATGTTCTGAAAGACAGGCCCGGCGCGTAGCCGCTCCTATGGCTGTAGGCGACAGCCTGGCCTGTGGTCTATCGCGATGAGTTGGCATAGAATTCTAAAGAGTCGCATAAGAAGAGTTTGGTTCGCATGAGGATACTGATTGCCGAAGATGATCGCGAGACGGCGCGCCTGCTGGGGGCGCTGCTGGATAAGTGGGGCTACGAGGTCACTGCGGCGCGCGACGGCGCAGAGGCATGGCGTGAGCTGCAAGCGGAAACCTCGCCCCGGCTGGCGATCCTGGACGTGATGATGCCTTACATGTCCGGCATAGAGCTGTGCCAGAAAGTTAGAGAGCTGCCCGGACGCGCACCCGTTTACCTCATCCTGTTAACGGCCAGAACCGCCAGAGAAGATGTGCTCGCGGGCCTTGCCGCCGGGGCTGACGACTACATCACGAAGCCTTTCGATAATCAGGAGCTGCGCGCGCGCGTGGAGGTCGGTCGCCGCATAGTAGAGTTGCAGGAGAGCCTGGCCGCGCGCGTCAGAGAGTTGGAGGACGCGCTCGCACAGGTCAAGCAACTGCGCGGGCTGCTGCCTATCTGCTCTTATTGTAAAAAGATTCGCGACGACCAGAACTACTGGCAGCGCGTCGAAAGCTACCTGGGCCAGCATTCAGGCGCGCGCATCAGCCACAGCGTCTGCCCTGAGTGCTACGAAGATCACGTCCGTCCGGAGCTGGAAAAGCTACGCCGCCAGAAGGATTCCGAATAAACCACACTACAATTCTGAAGTCCAATTCTGATTTTCCCTCTACACTTTTCACCGGACTTTTCACCGGCGGCGATTTTGTAAGCGCCTCAACCACGCGCCGAACCTCAAGCGATAACCGCTTCATGACTTCGCATGTTCTTTCTATGTAGTAAAATTCTGCGTCGTGTAATACATTCAAAAGCGCGCTGGTAGTAGTGGGCCTCTTCAACAGTTGTTCGCGTATGATCTTTAGTCCCGGCACTCGTTTTGGTCGTTACGAGATTCGCTCCGCCATCGGCGCGGGCGGCATGGGCGAGGTTTATCTGGCCGTTGACACGCAACTGCAACGCCCCGTCGCGCTCAAGCTCCTGCCTACGCAGTTCACACGCGACGAAGATCGCCTGCGCCGCTTTCAGCAGGAAGCTCGCGCCACCTCCGCCCTCAATCATCCGAACATCATCACCATCTTCGAGATCGGCGAAGCCAACGGCGCGCACTTTATGGCGACGGAATTTATCGACGGCGCGACCTTGCGCCAGCACATGGCACGCCGCCGTTTGCAGATCGGAGATGCGCTCGACATCGCGCTGCAAGTTCTGGCTGCGCTCGACGCGGCGCACGCCGCAGGCATAGTGCATCGCGACATCAAGCCCGAGAACATCATGATGCGCCCCGACGGCTACATCAAAGTCCTGGACTTCGGACTCGCCAAGCTCACGCAGCGGGATGCAGCGAGTTCGCAGACTGAACAGATGTTTCAGACAGAGCCCGGAATGGTGCTCGGCACTGTGGCTTACATGTCGCCGGAACAGGCGCGCGGTCTGCCCGTCGATGCGCGCACGGACATCTTCAGCTTGGGCGTCGTGCTCTACGAGATGGTCACAGACCACGCGCCGTTCGTCGGCGAGACTCCGAGCGATATGATCGTTTCTATCCTGGACAGAGAGCCGCCGCCGCTCGCCCGCCACTTGCCAGATGCCTCACCTGAGATTCAGCGCGTCATCTCAAGGGCGCTCGCCAAAAACAGGGAGGAGCGTTACGGGAATGCGAAGGAGATGATCGTCGATCTGCGTCGCCTCAAGCAGCGCGCAGAGTTCGAGGCAGAGATGGGACGCACCACTCAGTTTGGTGAAACCTCGCCAGCCTCGCCGAACCAGACAGCGCCGCGCAGGGACGAGCAAAATCTTCAGACGACGATTGACAGCGATGGTGTTGGGCCAACCCTGGCGGCTGAAGATGGGCTCACCTACAGGGATCGCGACTCGACGCCTGAGATTGCGCATGTGCTTTTTATGGATATCGTCGGTTACTCGAAACAGGTTTCGGGCCGCCAGCGACAGATGCTCCAACAGCTAAACTTGAGCGTGCGAAGCACCGAAGACTTTCGTCGCGCGCAGGCCGCCGGTCAATTGATCAGCCGCGCGACCGGAGACGGCATGGCCCTGGTCTTCTTCGGCGACCCTGAAGCTCCCGTGCGTTGTGCGCTACAGCTCAGCCGCGCTCTGCGTGCTCATCCGAACATAGAGCTGCGTATGGGTATTCATAGTGGCCTCGTCTATCGCGACACCAACATCGCGGGTGAGAGGGACGTGACGGGTCGCGGCATCAACTACGCGCAGCGTGTGATGGACTGTGGCGACGCCGGGCACATTCTGCTCTCGAAAGAGATGACGGAGGTACTGTGCGAGCTTGGTGATTGGCAAGAGCGGCTGCACGACCTGGGCGAGGCGGAAGTTAAGCACGGCGTGCTCATCCACCTCTACAATTTATATACGGACGAGGCGGGCAATGCGGCTATGCCGCAAAAGCTCGCGGCGCGCACGAAGGCGACGCTTCAATTCAAGAACATCAGAAGGACAACGCTGCGTGCGGACAGCGCAGGCACAAGAGAAGAGACGCCGTCCTCTGCGCGCGAGACCATCAGGCGAACGCCCGAACCGCACATCCAGCAAACAGGTGATGGGCCCATAGACTCGCTCGCGGTGCTGCCTCTGGTCAATGCGAGCAATGACGCGAGCGCGGAATATCTCTCCGACGGCATTACGGAGAGCATCATCAACACGCTCTCTCAATTGACGCAGCTTAAAGTCATGGCGCGCAGCACGGTCTTTCGCTACAAGGGGCGAGAGGTTGACGCGCAGGAGGTCGGAAATGAACTGGGTGTGCGCGCCGTCCTGATGGGCAGAGTCCAGCAGTTCGGCGACACCTTAATCATCAAGGCCGAGCTGGTCGATACTTTGGAGGGCACGAACCTGTGGGGCGAGCAGTACAGGCGAAAGCCCGCAGACATCTTTGAAGTACAGGAAGAGATCGCGCGGGAAATTTCCAGCAATCTTCAGATCAAGCTCACGGGCGCGGAGAAGCGTCTGCTCACAAAGCGCTACACGGACAACGCCGAAGCCTACAAGCTTTATCTCAAGGGCCGCTACTGTTTGAGCAAGCTGACACGCGAGGGCTTAGAGAGCGGCATCAGGTTTTTCAACGAGGCCATCGAAATCGATCCGAGTTATGCGCTCGCCTATGCGGGGCTGGCGGACGCTTATTACGGATTGTCAGGCGCGTACATGCCGCCCAGAGAGGCCATGCCGCAGGCCAAAGAGGCCGCCATCCGCGCGCTTGAGATAGACGACGCGCTGGCCGAAGCGCATGCCTCGCTCGCCGTCATCAAGGCTTTTTACGACTGGCAATGGGCCGAAGCAGAGGCCGAATACAAGCGCGCCATAGAGCTTAATCCGGGCTACGCTTCTGCTCATCACTGGTACGGCTGGTATCTGGCGTTGATGGGACGCCTGGATCAATCCATCAACGAGATCAAACAGGCTTACGAGCTTGACCCGCGATCACTTGAGATCAACACGGATTTGGGTCTCTCGTTTTTCCTCGCGCGCCAGTACGATCAGGCTATCGAGCAGTTTCGCAAGTCAATCGAGATGGATCAGAGCTTCGTCAACGGCCATTTTTTTCTGGGCTGGGCCTACGAGCAGAAGGGAGACACGGAGCGCGCCATCGCGGAATTCCAGAAAGTGCTGCAACTGGCAGACGCTTCGTTTTTCCTGGCGGCGCTGGGCCATGTCTACGCGTCGTCGGGCCAGACGGACGAGGCCACGCGCGTGCTCGAACAATTAAAGGAGAGACAAAGCCGCGCGCACGTCTCGCCTTACGATTTTACGATTCTTTACGCTGCACTGGGCGAGCGTGAGCAGGCGTTCGCGTGTCTCGAACAGGCATTCGAGACGCGCTCCGAAGCGCTCGTCTGGCTCAAGGTCGACCCGCGCCTCGACACTCTGCGCACAGACCCGCGCTTCATAGAAATTCAAAGGCGTGTCGGCCTAGCTTTGTAAGCAGAGCCTGAGCGCTAGCATCTACTTCGCGGGGCGCGCAGGAGTTGATTTGCTGGCCCGTGCCAGGGCGCGTTCGAGTCCGGCGCGCAGGCCCTCCGGTGACAGATCGCGCTGGCGCACGCCGTTGATAAAGATCGTCGGCGTGCTGTCAATCCCGTACTGTTCGGCTTCGTTTATATCCTTCTGCACTTCGGCGGCGTATGTTCCGCCATCCAGCGCCGCGTTGAAGCGCGCCGCATCCAATCCCAGCTCTGCCGCATACTTTTTGAGCGATGCCACGTCGAGCGCTTCCTGATTTTTAAAGAGCAGTGTGGCGTATTCAAAAAACTTGCCCTGTGCGTTGGCGGCGTTCGCCGCTTCTGCCGCCTTGGGAGCCTGCTCATGCTGCCTGAGCGGATAATCTCTGACGACGAAGCGCACGCGATTGCCGTAAGATTTCACCAACTCGTCCAGAACCGGATGAATCGCACGGCACGCGGGGCACTGGAAATCCGTAAACTCTACGACCGTGACGGGCGCATCCACAGCGCCGCGCGACGGGTCGTCATCCGTACTGATCTTCTCAACGAGCAGCTCCGGCTCTGTAATCATCATGCGAATCTGCGCGCCCGTGCGCAAGCGTTCGGCAAAAGCCACTTCCAGTTTTTGACGCTCCGGCCCTTCCAGATAAGCGATGATGTCTGCGCGCACGGTCGCCAGCTCCGCGCCGTTCATCTGCGCCTTGTTCGCTTCGTAAAACTTTGTAACGTCCGCGTCCGTCGGGTGCTGTGTGATCTTGTCCGCGATCTCCGCTTTCAATAAGGCATCGGTCGTCATGTTGCGCCGCTTGGCTTCGGCCTCAAGCAGGATTTGGTTAATCCTGACGTTGACGGCTAAGGTCTCTGCCTCATAGGTCTGCATGCGTATGTCGCTGATGAGGCGCTTGACGCTGATGTCGTCGTTGACGGCGCTGGCATTAATAGTCCGCCCGGCAACAGTCGCGACGACTGCTCCCGGCGCAACGTTCGGCGCGTTGACATCCGTCCCCATCACGACCGGGTAAGTTTTCTTCAAGCCCGCGATGTACTCGTCCAACAGTTGCTGCCCGCGATTGTTGCGCAGTTGTTGTTTGATAAGGGGTCGCGCCTGCTCCAGGTCTGCCGCGCCGAAGTAGTTGCGGTTGGCATCATACACAGACTTGATCTCTGCTTCGGTCGGGTCTATGACCTTGCCGGACAAGTCCGCTTTGACCAGTTGATCGACCGTCAGATTACGTTTCTTGGCCTCTGCCTCAAGCAGTATGCGCCCGATTTGCATATCCAGCGCGCGGCGACGCACCTCCGCAATATCCTTGTCTATATTTTCGATGGTCGTGCGTATCTGCGGATCAATATCGGCCAGAGTGATCTGTTGATTGTTGACGACGGCGAGAGCCCTGGCCTGTGGAGTCTGCGGCGCGGCTGGCTTCGCGGCAGTTGTCGTCCTAGCCGGAGCAGCGGGCGTCGCTCTGGGCGTTTGCGCCTGAGCCAAAGGAGTGAAAGCGAACGTGACCAGCACGGCGGCGTAAAAATTTCGATAGCTCATCTAAATCTCTTTCTTTAGCGTGTCTTCTGTGTCCTTGATTGATCGAAGAAGGATGATATTTGATTCCCTGCTTTGGATACAAATGGCCGCTCGGCTGTTGCCTTGAGCCGGACAACTTGCAGGAAGGATTAGGGAGTGCAGTCCAAGCTCGCTATGGATTTGCCCGTAAGCATGATGTGCCGTGAGCGCGGGCTCTGAGCAGAGACAACTTCGCGTTTAATCGATGATGACATCCGCGACGCCGGAAAAATACCAGTCTCCGTTTATCCAGCGGGCCTCTATCGCCGCTTCCTTTTCGTAAATCTTTTTGCCGTCAGAGACTTTTGCCGCGCCCCAGATGTCATAACGCACGACATCATCGTCGTTCAGCGAGAGCGCGAGCGTCCACTGCGCCTTAAACTTGAGCAGCACGCTTCTGTATCCTTTAGCTATAGTCCTTTTGCTGGCCGCAACGTAAGCATCTCGATCCAGCTTCAGGGGCACGGCAATCGAGTCCAGCAAAAGCTCATAAAGCTTTTCATACTGACTGGTGCGCTCGTACTCTACGTACAGCTCTAATCTTTCGATCAACCTTGCGCGCAGATGCTCCGGCACGGCCTCGAATTTCTTCTGCATTTTAGCCTGAGCGCTGGCAGTAGCAGCCATCATCAACATCAGCGCGACCGCCATCATGTATGTCTTAAGTTTTCCCATCACTATTTTATCGTCCCCTTTTGAGCATGAAAGGAAAGCGCGCCCGCCGACCGGAGTAACACCTGCGCCGAGCATAAAGCATTCAAGCCGCAGGGAACAAGAAAACAATAGATCGAATTTGAAAGCAAGGATCGGAGTGCAACTGATTAACGACCTTGATATATTCCCAACCGTCAGATGGATTGTCGAAAGGAACGCAGGGATGAATAGATCAGCGAAAAATGCAGAACTCGCAGCAGCCGCTACGACGGTAAATGATCCCCGTTGGGCTGCGGTCGTCGCTCGTAACCCGGATGCCGACGACAAGTTTTATTATTCCGTTCAGACGACGGGCGTCTATTGCCGTCCTTCCTGCGCGGCCCGTCTGGCGCGGCCGGAGAATGTTCGCTTTCATGCGACGTGCGAAGACGCCGAGAACGCTGGCTTTCGTCCGTGCAGGCGTTGCAAGCCCAAACTGCCAAAGCTCGTCGAGCAGCATGCCATGAAAGTCACAGAAGCCTGCCGCATCATAGAGGAATCGGAGAGTGTGCCGGGGCTCAAAGACCTGGCCGAGCGCGTCGGGCTGAGCACGTACTACTTTCACCGCGTGTTCAAGCAAGCTACAGGATTGACGCCCAGAGAGTACGCTGCGGCGCACCGCTCGAAACGCGTGCGCCGTGAGTTGGGACGCACACAGACGGTCACGGAAGCCATCTTCGACGCAGGCTATAATTCCAGTAGCCGTTTCTATGAAAAGTCTAATGACTTGCTCGGCATGACGCCGACCAACTACCGCGCTGGCGGCGCGAACACAGAGATTCGTTTCGCCGTCGGCGAATGCTTCCTTGGGTCTATCCTCGTAGCCAGAAGCGACAGGGGCGTCTGCGCGATTCTCCTTGGCGACGATGCGGACGCGCTGACACGCGAGCTGCAAGACCGTTTTCCGCAGGCCAATCTGATCGGCGGCGACTCTCTTTTCGAGCAGCTCGTGTCAAGGGTAGTGGGCTTTGTCGAAGCGCCCGGCATTGGTCTGGACTTGCCGCTGGATGTGCGCGGGACAGCATTTCAGCAAAGAGTCTGGCGGGCACTGCGCGAGATTCCTTGCGGCGAAACCGCGAGCTATACGGAGATCGCTCGTCGTATAGGCTCTCCTAACTCTGTGCGCGCGGTGGCGCAGGCGTGCGCCGCGAACTCGCTGGCGGTTGCTATTCCCTGCCACCGCGTCGTGCGCAACGACGGCGGCCTGTCCGGTTATCGCTGGGGCGTCGAGCGCAAGCGAGCCCTGCTCGCACATGAAGTGCGCGCCTGAACGAAGCCAGCGCCTGAACAGAGAGCCTTTCAACTTCCGCCGCCAGAAACCGTCTTGAGCTGTGGCAGTCTAGAAACTGTCCTAACAGAGCATAAGCATGCTTGAGTGCAGAGGCGATACTGTTGAGCCAAAGGAGAAACTCATGCTCAAAAAATCTTTGCCTCTGCTGCTTATCGCTCTGTCACTGCATCCAGGCATAGTCTCGGCCAGTGCCGGCTTACAAGAAGATAAAGAGGCGCACCGCGTGGCGAAACTAAAGGAAGAGATTGTCAGGCGCAGCAGCACCGGAGAAAAAAAGGTTGTGCGTGTCAGGCTGCTCGACGGAAGAGAAATAAAAGGCTATATCGCACAGGCGGGCGAAGATAAATTTCTCATGACGGACGAAAAAACCGGACAATCAACGTCTGTCGCTTACGCGGAAGTGAAACAAATCCGTGGCAAAGGTCTTTCAACTTTCCAGAAGGTCGCCATCGGTTGGGTGGCAGCGGGTCTCCTGTTGACGATAGTCGGAGCAAACAACTAGATAAGTTTATCCTTTCGGCTTTTTCTGTGCGGCCAGCTCACTCACTGCCTTCTCAATCCTACGCAAACGCGTCTCCGTCTTCTTCGCTTCTTCAATCGCCTTGACGTATTCCTTACGGTGCGTGTAGCTGAGCCGCTCCCAAGCGGCCTCGGCGGTCTTGTTTGCCTTGAGAGCCTTTGCGAAATCCGCTGGCGGCGTGATGATGCGCGGCTCATCATCGCGCTCCATCACAACTTCTACCATATCGCCCGCTTTCGCTTTCGCGCCCGCTCTCATGGATTTGTTGACGGCCATATAATGGACGCCCTCGCCCCCCGGAAAAATCGAGCTGCGGAATGAGAAACCGTTGATCGTCCCCTTCACGGGCACGCGCGCGCGAGTGCCGAATACTTCAAGCACGTTGAAAGGTATCCTGATGCCTGTTGCCTCGCTATGCTCATCGCCTTCGAGCGTAACGCGAAAACGGTGTCTGCCTGCCATAAGCTTCTCCTGTCATGCTTTTACCAGAACGATCATGAGTCAGCTTTATCTTCCGAAGAAACCCGGATCCATCAAATACCAGTTACATAATCCCGCCAACACCCCTAGACCGAACACCAGCAGCACTATGAGCTTATCCTTCGTCGTCTCCGGCTTTCCACCTTTGTCGGGAAACAACAGCAGGAAGAGGCCGCCCACCACTCCAACAGGCCCAAACGCAGCAAGCTTCATAGAGTAGCTGCCCTCACTCGTCAACTGTTGCCAGTTGTAATAGGTCATGCCGCCAAAGATCAGGATGATTACCACTGCTAAAAGACGCATCTTCCAATGATTCATATGTAATTTATCCTGCCCAAGTCCCACGTTACAGGGAGTCCAACACTGCAATACTTCGCCAGCGTAGCGAAGGCCCGAATTAACCCGCTCCACGCGAGCAGCATCCAATTTATAGCGCAAGGAAAGATGATGAAAGGAATGCTCTCGCAGGGTCGGGTTTGAATGAGTTGTGAGATGCCGCGCTTAGCCAAGAATAGCATGAGCATCAATTGTTAGATACGGAATAGATTTCGCTGATAGAGATTCGCCACGTTTGACGAGGCGGATTTCCAGATACTTACCTTCAAGTGGTTGGGAGTAAATTTCGATTGTTTCTTTGGGCAGGTTAACGAGCCATACTTCAGCAACGCTTGCCCGTGCATAAAGAGGAACTTTTATATCGCGGTCATATTCAACTGAGCTATCGGCAACTTCGATGATGAGAAAGACATCTGCCGCTTGCGGATTAGCTTGAGCATAAAAATCATCCCGTGGTTTCAACAAAGCGACATCAGGTAACGGTTCGGAGTATTCATCGACCTGTACAGGATTCTGCACCCACACGATTGAACGATCACCGGCCATCCGCTCTAGAAGTTTGGTCAGCCTTCCAACACAAGCCGCATGACGACTGCCAATTGGATTCATCTCGACAATCTCGCCTTCGATCAGCTCAACGCGGTCGTCTTCTTTCAAAACACCTGCCGCAGCCATCCGATAATATTCGTTAACATTAAAATGTCGTCGAACGATTTGAACTGACATAACATTTCTCATCCTTCACGCGAGCCGTATGATAGCACATTAGAGTCAGCGATTAAGCAGGCATCTAATGCTCGAATTGGCCCGACCCGCACGATCAGCATCCTGCCAAATTCGGAGCGGACGACGATGAAAGAGACGCTCTAGCTTCCTTCGGCTAAACGGCGCACGGTTTCGAGCGTGTCTATCTCGGAGAGCGCTTTGTCGTCGCGCAGGCGCAGGATGCGCGGGAAGCGTAGCGCGTAGCCGCTCTTATGTCGCTTTGATTCCTGTACGCGGTCGAAGGTTACTTCGAGGATGATCTGTGGCTCGACGACTCGGACTTTGCCGTGCGCGTACTCCTGTAGGGTGTGTGCGCGAAACCATTCTGTCAGCTCCGCCAGCTCCGTGTCGGTCAATCCGGAATAAGCCTTGCCGACGTTGAGCAGCTCTGCGTCCTCTTCAGAGCGGCGCACGGCGAAGGTATAATCGGAGAGCAGGTGACGACGCTTGCCGTGCCCGACTTCGACGGAGGTGACGACCACGTCGAGCGTGGCAAGCGCACGTTTGAGCTTTAACCACTCGCGCCCGCGCCGTCCGGGTTTGTAAGAGGAGCGAGGGTCTTTGATCATCAGTCCTTCATTGCCGCGCGCACGCGCCGCGTCGAACTCCGCATCCAGCGCCGCCACGTCTCGCATACGCTTGGCGGCGGATAAGCGCAGCACGCCCGCTTCACCGACAAGCTGTTCGAGACGGCTGCGGCGCGCCTCAAGCGATTCGTCGATCAACACCTGCCCGCCCGCGTAGAGCAGATCGTAAGCGATAAGCGCGACGGGCGTGGCGGCGAGCAGGTCAACGCCCACAGTCTTTCGCCCCAGCCGTTTTTGCAGATCGGCGAAGGGAAGAATCGCACTGCCGCGCACGGGAACAATCTCGCCGTCGATGATCGCGTCGACCGGCAAGCTTTCAAGCGGAGGCATCAGCTCCGGGAAGCGATGCGTGATCTCGTCCATCGTCCGCGAGTAGAGCGCGACGCGCCCGCCCTGCACGTGCGCCTGCGCGCGTATGCCGTCGAACTTATCCTCAACGTAAAACTCTTCCGGCATGGTGCGCGCAATGTCAGAGAGGTCTGCTGCGGCTGTCGCCAGCATCAGCTTGAGCGGATGAAACAGTCGCATCTCAATCTGCACAAGATCACCGCGACGTGCGCGCACGGCAGTTTCGCCTATGTCGCCCAACATCATATTCGCCTGCGCGACACTCGCCAGAGGTTGCTCGAAGGCGCGCGCGATGGCATCTTCGACCAAGCCTTCTTTGAGACCGATGCGCAGGTCGCCGACTAAGAGCTTGACCAGATACTTGGCTTCGAGCGGTGTCGCGCGCGCGAGCACGGTCGTGAGCAGCGCCTTCTTATTCTTCGTGCCGCGCATCTCCGAGAGACGCTCTATGAGGGACTCTGTTTCAAAGAGCGTGATGGTGGGAGAAGGGCGAGAATCCCGCCTGGCCTCAACAACTGCTTCGTATGCGACCTCGCCCGCGTCGCCCAGACGCACGTATCGCGGTCTGAGGTCTTCGGTCGTAATGCCTGTGGCTTCGCTCAAGGCATCGCGCAGCACGCTATTGCCGACGTTGGTCGTGCGCATGTCGTGCAGGGCGAACTGCTGACCTGCGAAGTAACGCGCCGCACGCTGAAGGTCTGCGTCATTTAAATCATGCAGGTAAGCTCCGACGAGCGCGGCCTTCTCAAGCTTCTTCATCGTCGCCGCCACAGATTCAGCCGTCTGCGCAAAGCGTTCCAGTAGATCAACAGAGATTTTGCTCTCCGGCAGCGGAGTTGCGCGGGCCGTCGTTGCTTTCTCTTTTCGAGCCATATCTATTTTTAGTATTTGGATAATGTGGAATTGAGTTTCAGGCAGATTAATAATTCACCACAGAGACACAGAGAACACTGAGGTAGCACAGAGAAAAGCAATTAATCAATCCTCTGTGCCTTCTCTGTGTTCTCTGTGTCTCTGTGGTGAGTTGCCCTGCTCCATAATACTCAATCCGGCCTATACCCCTTTTTTTGCTTACAAATATTGAATGATCCAATCACTACGTCTTCATTAACTCCCGAGGGACGCGCACGGCTTCCTGTTGCGCAGGGTCTCCGAAGACTTCGGGGTGGAGTATGCGCGCCAGTATCTCTGCGCCGTTGACGACGCGCGGGCCCGGACGGCTAAAATAAGAGGTGGCATCCACGGCCCACACGTCGCCGGTTTTGACTGCCGGGAGATCGCTCCATCCTTCCGGCAGACGCGCGGAGGGGAGTTGCCTTAAGATATCCTCTTTGTAGTAACCGCAGGGAATCATCACGATCACTTCGGGCGCATAGGCGCGTATCTCTTCGGCAGTGGTCGTCACAGATGGCTGGCCTGCGCGTCCGAAGGCGTGATCGCCGCCCGCTATGCGCACCTGTTCGGGAACCCAGTGTCCCGGAGCAAATGCAGGCTCAAGCCATTCGAGCATCAGCGTACGCGGGCGGCTGTTCGTATTGGCGAGCGCGCCTTCGATGCGCTCCATGCGTGCGCGCAAAGCTTTAACGACCGCGTCCGCTGTTGCTTCTCTTCCCGTCAACTCCCCGACCGTGCGTATGTTCGCGAAAATATCTTCGATGGTGTTGGGCTCAAGCGAGACGACGCGCACTTCCGTCTCGAACATACGCGCGGCCTGCTGGACTGTTTTGTAGCTGACGGCGCACACGTCGCACAACTCCTGCGTGATAATAAGATCAGGTTTGAGTGCCAGCAGACGCTCTTCATCCAGCTCGTAGATAGAGCCGTGGCCGTCCAGTTGCGAGCGCACGGCATGGTCTATCTCAAGGCTCGACATGCTTTCGTGTGAAATCTTGCTCGCCGTCAAGCGAGGTTTACCTGCAACGCTCGCAGGATAATCACACTCGTGCGTCACGGCGACGAGCGCGTCTTCGAGCCCCAGCGCGCAGACGATCTCTGTGGCCGAGGGGAGCAGTGAAACGATGCGCGGTGTTTGTTCGGTCATAAAAGTTTCCGTTTTGCTTTTAAGCTTTACTATAAGTCCATAGGGTCGCGCGCGAGCGTCGCGCCTGTCAAGAATCTTTCACGCGAAGCGCGCAAAGAAAGATGCGCCGGCACGCTTCCAATGGCTTACGGTTTGCGCGTTTCTCCTTTTGCAGGGATGAGCGCTACAATCTACGCATTCCAAATGTCAGAAGTTCAGGAGGCAGAGCGACCCTATATGCAGGAGAAGCCGACTAATCTACCCGATAGTCAACCCACGGGCGAGCCCATCAAGCCGATCACAGAAGTCGTGCTTGACAGACGCGCGACTATGAGTTTCACGGACGAAGAAGTCCCCGAAAAATATTTGCGCGCCATTTTGCAGTTGGGAGCGCAAGCGCCTTCGGGCTACAACCTTCAGCCCTGGCGCTTCGTCGTCGTGCGCGATGCGGAGAATCGCAAGCGCTTGCAACAGGTCGCCTATAACCAGCCGAAGGTCGCGCAAGCGCCCGTCGTCATCATCTGTCTGGGAATGAAAGAAGAATGGAAAGAGCGCGCGGACGAGGTGTTCGCGGAGGGCGCACAGCGCGGGCTTGGTAATCCGGACACTGTCGAGCAGGCCAAAAGCGGGGCGATACAATTTGTCTCAAGCCACTCTCTTCCCGTCTGGGTCAATCGTCACGTGATGATCGCCGTCACGACGATGATGATCGCCGCTGAAAGTTACGGCTTCGACACAGCGCCGATGGAGGGCTTCGATGCGGCGGGCGTCAAGCGCGAGTTCGCGATTCCGGATGAAGCGGAGGTCGTCGCGCTTCTAGCTATTGGGCGCGGCGCGCAACCGGACAAGATTTATCCCGGACGCTTCGAGCTTGAACGCATCGTTTACAATGAGCGTTACGGCGCGGCGTGGCAAGAGAAGGGATAAGGAGCGCAAGGCAAGCGAGCGAGCATGAAAGGATTGCTGAAGAGCCTTCGCTTAATCGTTTGGCGCTCGTTGAAGATTTTCAGTTGAGGAGATTGTGCAGCGATGTCAGAGCAAAGTGAGGCGCGATTTCAAGGCGTGATGGATCATATTGCGATTGAATCGGAAGACCTCAAACGCGACGTTCAGGAGTACGAAAGAATAGGCTTTCGCTTGGAGACTCTTTATGAAGACTGGGCGATGATGCGCGACGCGCGCGGCTTCGGCATAGCGCTGCTTCCAGCCAATTCCAAGCACCCACCGCACCTCGGCCTGCGCGTCGAGACGCGCGAAGCCCTCGTCGAGGCAGCAGCGCGCGAAGGCCGCCCCGTCAAGGAACACCGCGACCGCTCCGTCTCTTTCTACACCAAAGGTGTCGGTGGTCGTGCAGTGGAAGTGATCTACTATCCGCCGGAGTACGGCGGCAACAGCCAGGCGACTTCGCAACAGGTAGAGGACGCTACTTCTTAACTCGTTTGAGCCAGCCGCGAATTTGTTTGCCAAGATTCTCGGCGCTCGGCGGATCGTAATTTGACATCAAGATGATCGTGTAAGCGCCGCTGCTCTCCGCACCGGCGGCGACAAGGAAGGCATTGATGCCGGGAGCGCCGCCCGCCACACCTATGCCCGGGAAAGGCGCGGGTTTTCCCGTGTGCGAGTTTTGATTTCCTACGGTTGCTGATGCCGCCGTTTTGAAATCGGGGAGACGAAGCTTTCCCGTTTGTAAGGCCGTCGCAAACTTGAGCAAATCTTCGGCGGTCGAATAACCGCCGCCGGCGGGACTGCCCTTCGCCGGTTGCATGTAGATGTTAGTTCGGCGCGCGCTCTTTCCCTCCGTCCCTTCGCGCGTGTAGCCCGTCGCTAAATTGGGCGTCGGAATATCCGCTTCATACCAGTCGGAATTTTGCATCCCCGCTGGCTTAAAGATGTGCTCGCGCACGTACTCGTAATAATCCTGACCGGAAACTTTTTCGATGATCGCGCCGAGGACGATATAGCCGCCGTTTGAGTATCGCTGTCTCGTGCCCGGCTCAAACAGCAAAGGCTTACTGGCAAAGAGCGGAAGAAAATCTTTAATGCTTCGCAGCCTGTCCTTCGGGGTGTCCTGAAATTCAGGGCCGAAGAAATCGCCTATGCCGGAGGCCATGTCGAGAAGTTGTCGAATCGTGACCTTGGCGGCGGCGTCGCGGTTGGGGTAATCGGGCAGGTGCTTGCCGAGTTTGTCGTCGAAGGAGAGTTTGCCCTGCTCGACCAATTGGCCGACGGCGATCTGCGTAAAGATTTTATTGATTGAGCCCAGGTTGAACTTCGTATCCATGCGATTCGCGACGTTGTACTCGCGGCTGGCGAGCCCGAAGGCTTTCTGCAAGAGAGGCGCTTTGCCTTTGGTAATCATTACCACGCCGGAAATCTCGTCGGCGGCGATCAGCTCATTAAGACGTTTTTCGATCAGCGCCAACGCCTCTGCCTCCGTCAAAGGAGTCTCAAGGGTTTCCTGCTTCGGCTGCGAGCTTCCCTGCTGCGGCGAGTCAATCTCTTCGACCCGTAGTCCGATAAGTTTGTGCGGCGCGTCCTGTTCAAACTGAAAGCCTATCTCAAACTGCACGCCTTTTTCCGTCTCGATCAGCACGGAGACGAAATCTGCGCGCGCTTCCAGGACGCGGCGCAGCGTCATCGTTTCCATGTTGGCGCGCATCTGGCGATAGATGCCCACACGCTCTTCGACGGAGCGACGCTGAAGCGCCCGCGCGGCAACATGCTCGGCGAAAAATGCGCGCATCAATTGCTCGTCGCCGGAGTTAAATGTCTTCAGGTAGGCCGCGACGCGCTGGCCCGCCGTCGTTTCAGGTAAAAGATTTGCGTCGCCTTGTTGGGCCATAACGGGTGTGATGAATAAAAGAAAGGCCAGCAAAAAAAACGCAGGTTTTTGAAGTCGCATGTTTTGTCCCCTAGACCGCTTGAGAATTTAGAAGGTTGATTTACCAGACTTAACGGCAGTTCTTGCTTTCCGTTCATAATTGCACGCTCGCGCGTGATTAGTTCCAAAAATCCATGACGCTCGATTTCAAATTGAGCAACTGCTGAATGCTTCACATGCTTGACGCATCGCGGAAGCGGCGCGTAAGATTTTCTTTGCACCTAAGGGTTTTACTCCTCGTCCGTGGCCGCCTCAGGTAGAAGTAGATGCGCGAGACTGAAGAGCGCGCTCTCTAAAGAAAGCTGGAAAGTCATGATGTTGGCGTTTATTCTGGAAGGTCTGGGGACGACCGAATTGCTGGTGATTCTGGTCGTCGCGCTGATCCTCTTTGGCCCGCGCAAGCTGCCGCAGCTAAGCCGCTCGCTCGGCAAGAGTCTGGGCGAGTTCAAACGCGCCTCGGAGGATTTCAAAAAGACCTGGGAGAAAGAGGTCGCACTCGAAGAGCGTGAGAAGGAGGGACAGATCGAGCGCGCGATGTTGCCGCCGGAAGATAACTCCATCCTAAGCAATACTGTGGAACGCAACAGGGCCGTCCTTGCTGCTGCCGACACGGCGGGCGTTCAAGAAAGCGGCGCGGCAGATTCCTCTCTTAACGCTCAGGGGACGGAAGTTTCACGCAAGCCGTCGGACGAGAGTGACGGCGTCGAGACTTTCAACACATCAACATCATCGCCAACACATCCTGCGCCTCCCGCGAGTAAGCGTGATTGGCTCTGAGAGCTTAACTTCGACGGGTAAGGCGCTATCCTAAATGTCCTCTCTTTTGGAATCAGGCTCAAAGCAGGGCCGCGAGGAAGAACTCGGCGGCCAGATGTCTTTTCTGGATCATCTGGACGAGCTGCGCAGCCGTCTCATACGCTCGGCCATCTTTATCTTC
>DATLMN010000148.1:0-6732 GCA_035537255.1 Pyrinomonadaceae bacterium
TCTGCTCGGCGAAGTCGGCAAGGGCGCGAAGATCGCCTTCAACATTCTCAACATCGGACGCTTCAAACTGGGCGCGATGTGCGCGGGCGGCATGAAGCTGATGATCCAGGAATCGGTGCGTTACAGTAACGAGCGTCATCAATTCGGAAAAGCGATCTCAAGCTTCGGCGCGATCAAGACGAAGCTGGCCGAGATGGCGATTCGGACATGGGTCGGCGAGGCGATGGTCTATCGCACGGTCGGATTGATCGAATCGGCGACGAGCGATACGACGGACCCTGACGCGAAGCTGCGCGCCATCGAAGAGTACGCGGTCGAATGCTCGATCATCAAGGTCGCTCTGTCGGAGTACTGCGGCTATGTCGCCGACGAGATGGTTCAGATTTACGGCGGCTACGGATACTCGGCCGAATATCCGGCGGATCGCGCCTATCGCGATGCGCGCATCAATCGCATCTTCGAGGGCACGAACGAGATCAACCGCATGCTGATTCCCGGCATGCTCATGAAGCGCGCGATGACGGGCAAGCTCGCGCTTCTTCCGGCCGCGCAAAAACTGATGGAGGAAGTCCTGCAACCCTCCATGCCTTCGTTTGATGAGGACGAAGAGGTGCTCGCGGCCGAACAGAAGCTGGCCCAGAACGCCAAGAAGGTCGCGCTGATGGTCCTGGGCACGGCGGCGCAGAAATACATGATGGCGCTCTCCGAACAGCAAGAGATTCTGATGGGCATCGCAGACATCATCATAGACGCTTTCGCGATGGAGTCCGCTATCATGCGCGCGCAGAAACTTGCGGCCGCGCAAGGCACGGAGCAGGCTGCGCGCTACATTGATATGACGCGCGTCTTTTGTAACGACGCGGTCGAGCGCATCGATGCGAACGCCAAGAACACGCTCGCGGGCATGAGCGAGGGCGACGAGCTGCGAACGATGCTGGCAGCGCTTCGCCGCTTTACGAAGCTCACGCCGATGAATACCATCGCTGCGCGCCGCGAGATCGCCGACCAGATGATCAAGGCGAATAAGTACGTTTACTAAAGACGGAATGCAGCACACAGGACTCAGGATTCAGAATGAAATGCTAAGAACCGCCTTTGATTCTGACTCCTGAGTTCTGTGTTCTGAGTCCTGAATTCTGATTCCTGCTTTTCATTATGCGCATCATTCCCATCGCCGTGCCAACGCCCTTTTATGTCGGGCCGGTCAACGTCTATCTGATTGCCGAAGAGCCCGTGACGTTGATCGACACAGGGCCGAAGATGAAGGAATCCATTGAGGCGCTGCGCGAGGGCTTGCGTCGCGCGGGCTTTCGCGTCTCGGATATTCGCCGCATTGTGCTCACGCATGCGCACGAAGATCATTGCGGGCTGGCTCGCTCTCTGCGCGACGAAGCGAAGGAAGCGGAGATTCTAGTTCACGGGTGGGAGACGGGTCATCGCGCCGCGCGCCTGGAATACGAGGAGCATCGCATGTTGCTGGTGCGCGCGGGTGTTCCTCCCGAAGACATCACGCGTCTGCGCGCAATGTATGAGGGCGTGCGCAGGTACGCCGACTCGCTCGAAGATGGTGAGTACAGCGAGCTTGTAGACGATGCAGAGATAGAGTTTGCCACTGGCAGTCTGCGCGTCGTGCATACGCCGGGTCATACGCCTGGCTCTTGCTCGTTTCTTCGTGAAGCGGATAGGACTATCTTCGCGGGCGATTGCGTGCTTAAAAGGATTACGCCTAACCCAGTGCTTTCGCCGGACCCTGTCGATCCGACCCGCCGCTTTCGTTCTCTACAGGAATACATGGTTAGCTTGGCGCGTCTGCGCTCGCTCGCCCCGACGCTGGTGCATGGCGGTCATGGTGAAGCGGTGACGGACTATGAAGAGCTTTTCAATCGTTACCTGCGCGCCATCAACGAACGTCAGGCGGAGGTGATACGTCTTGTCGCGCAGACGGGCGCAACCGCCTGGGATATTTCGCGCGAGATGTTTCCGGGCTCAGACGACGTGCATCAGTTTCTGGCGCTCTCCGAAGCTGTGGCTCATCTGGACTTGGCCCACTCCGAAGGCAAGCTTGCCCTTGAGATAAGCGAAGGCCGAGAGGTCTATCGCAAGGCTTAGTGCCATTCGCTAAGACGTAGTCAATTCATTCCCGCGCGCTCCACTAAAGCTCTTCCCTCTTACATTCCTTTCATCCTCACGCTCGAAAGAGATTCAAAATTTTGGAACTCGCGGGGCGCGGCGGCGTTGAAGCGTAAAATCTTACCGGAGGATTTTCGCTATGACCCTGAGAGTCCCGCTTTGCCTGACACTGTTTCTTCTGTTTTCCAAGTGTGTGTTTGCGCAGCAGCAGCCGTCTGCGCCGCCTGCGCCCGCCGATCCACCACAAGCGCCGCCGCCGGTCGCAGTCATCGCACAGAACGCTCCGCAGGCTCCGCCCGCCGAGCCTGCCACACCACCGGCAGCGCCGGACGCGCCCGCGCCCTTCTCATTCTTTTTTAACAGCGACAGCTATCTGGGCATCTACGCGGAAGAGATCACCACTGTGAATATGAGGCAGTATGGCTTGAGCGCGCCGCGCGGCGTCGCCGTCGGGCGAGTCGTCAAGGACAGCCCGGCGGAACGTGCCGGACTGCGCAAAGATGATGTCATCTTGCGCTTTAACGGCGAGGAAGTGACGGGCGCTCGCAAGCTGAATCGCCTGATCAGCGAGGTCGCGCCGGATCACACTGTGCGCTTGACGATCAGCCGCGAAGGGCGCGAGCAGGAGATCAACGTGACGCTCGCGAAGCGCGAAGATTTCCCGCGCTCGTTTCAAATGACCTTGCCACCGGAGGGACTTGATCGCCTCAACAATGATCTTGGCCGGTTGGGGACTGATCTGGGTCGTTTGCAGGATATGCCGCTGCTCAATGGCGATGAATTTTCTTTCGCCTTTAGCTCTAATCGTCGCATAGGCGTGGGCACGAGCGCATTGACCAAACAGCTTGCGGAATACTTCGGCGTTCCGGGCGGGCGCGGCGTGCTCGTCACTTCGGTCAGCGAGAACGGCCCTGCGGCCAAAGCCGGGCTAAAGGCAGGCGATGTGATTACTGCCGTGGACGGAAATGGAATAGAGAAAGTCTCAGACCTGATGCGCGAGCTTAATCGAAAGCGCGAGGGCGAGATCACGCTGACAGTCATTCGCGACAAATCTCAACGCACCTTCAAGGTCACGCCGGAGCGCGGCGCAGGCGGCTTCGAGTTTTCGCCCGACATCCAGATCACACCGCAGGTGGGCAGCCTCGTCATTCCACGGATTACAGTGCCCGCCGTCAAGATTCGTTCGATGCCGAACTTCGTGATGCCCAAAATAGTGATACCAAAGATCACGATACCGAAAATCACGATACCAAAGATCAAACCCGTCACTATTCCATTTCCTCTCTGAGCCTGAAGGACGCGCACTTCTAGCAGGCCGCTTTAAACGAGGGGTAAAGTGGAAAGAGGTTGAAAGGAGAAGCCTATCAACGCTTCTCTCTTCAACCTCTTCTCTTTTTACAGCTTCGCTTTTATCTACGGTTGGCCCAGTTTGGCTTTTCCTTCGGTCGCATCCCTGAGCACTTGACCGCACACCTGTCCAAGCCCTATGACGGCGTCGAACTCTTTGGCTGCGTCAGCGGGCCGATCAAGGAAGGCAAGGATGCGTCCCTGCGCCTCGTGCGCGCGACACACGAGCGCGGGGTCTGTGTCGGCGGAAGAGCGTTCGACGGCCATGCGGTAATGCACCAGCGCCTGATTCAAGCGCGCGCCCTGCAAATCGTCGTCGGTCGTATCGCGCGCCCAGAGGCTGGAGGTCTGTCCCAGTGCGAAGAAGATGCGAGGCTCGCCTTGAAACTGTTGCAGCAGAAGTTTCAAGCGCGCCTCAGCCGCCGCGTAATCTTTCAGTTGCAGCATCTTTTCAACATCGCTGAGGCTCTTGATAAGCGCCGCGCGCTCCTGTGCGCCGGGCGCTGGCTCTGTGTCGGTCGATTCCAGATCGGCGCGCCTCTGATCTCTACGGGTCTTTCTTGCGGCCAGCGCTCGCGTGCGCGCCGCAGCCGCCTCCGTCAATCGACGGCTTTCGCGCGCAGGATCAAACGAGGCGATCATGTCTGCGAAGAAGCTGCTGATGTCAAAGCCAGAAGTCTCTATGCCGCTAATTTGTTCCGCGAAGTAGAAGGCGAGCACATCGCCGGATTCGTACGCGTCCGCGAGCTGGGCCAACGCTTCATCCTCTAAGGCCGTGCGTGCTTCTTGTTGCTCTTTGACCAGCGCGGCGCGCGCAGACGGGTCTGTCGTTTTGTCGAAACGGCTGCGCGTCTCGCGCGTGAGCGCGGCGAGATTGATTGCTTCTTCAAGGCGCACCTCGGCAGCCGTGACCAGCGAGCGCGAGACGGCCCTGAAGACATCAGGCGTCACGCTTGCTCCGGCGCGCGTGCGCTCGTCCAACAAGAGCTTGAGCTGGTCGCGACGCTGGGCAATATCGCGATTGAAACGCGCGATGATCGGATCGACGACGTACTGCAAATAAGCTCGGCGTATCTCGGAAGTAGTCGGGTCTGCGCCTTCAGGGACGATCAGATAGTAATCGTCCGCGATGACGCGCAGGTTAACGGCAGAGGGCGCGGCCAGCAAATCCGGCACGATGACGAATCGCCTTTCATGCTCGCGCACGGTGAACTTTTGCGGCGCGTCCTTTTTCTGTTGAGTTGTGCCGGGACTCTTGACCGGGATGCGCTCGATGGTCGAAGTGATAGGGCGAGTGTGCAGGTAGGAGAGGACGAAGCGCACCATCTCGGCGGTCGGTCGACGCATGCGCTCGCCCTCTTCCCTGTGTTTCTGTATATAAGCGGGCAGGCGCGCGTCTATCCCTGACTTGCGATAGAACTCGCGCAGGAGCGTCGCAAAGTCCATCACTTCAAGCACGCCCGCCGGAAGATCATCCACGCGCGCGGGCGCATCGAAAGAGGGCGCAGGCCCTAGCACGTAGGCGAGCGAAAGATAGCGTGCGGATTGCTCGGCGGGCGTCGGCTGCGCAGCCCCCTGCGCTTTGAGCTTGTGGCGCTCAAAGAAATCTCGCAAGCGTTTTCTGAGATCGTCGTCCAGGTCTGCCAGATCACGCCTGAGCTGCGTGCGAAAAGCGGAAGCGTCCTGTCCGTTTGGAACGGGATCGAAACCGGCTGCATCAAGCGCGGCCATCATCACGATCAGTCGCGGCTCCGGCTGAATTTGTACACCGTATTCCATCAGGTCGAATCCACGCGCGGCGGGCTGCTGCTGTTGCGTGGTCTGTTGCTGCGGCGTCGTGGTACGAGGCGCGCTCGTTGTAGTGCGAGGCGCTGCCGCTGGCGAAGGCTTTGGCGTCGGACTTTGTGTCTGCGCGAGAGCCCGAGGGCCTGTCAGACAAAACGCAAAGGCAAGGACGAAGGCGGCGATGATTAAATAATCTCTTCTCATAAAAGCCATGTGTCGGAGAGCGCGCGCTGGTAAGGTTGAATGATGAATAATATGTGCTGAATGGTTGTATTGAGACTCGCGCAATACTTTAATTAATCTAGTTCATTCGGCCTTTTGGCGCTCTTCCTTAAATCTCTGTTTGGCGCGCAGCATACGTAATGTTAATGGATAGGAGACGAGCGAACAAACCACCGAGAGCAGGAGTCCGCCGACAGCGAACGGGATGAGCACTTCGCGGCTCTGCGCAAACAGTCGCCGCCAGTAGTCGCCTGTCAAAAGGTGCGGCTCTTTTAATAGCTCAAGACCCTCGGCAGGTAAGCCCAGGGGTCTGCCCATAAAAAACGCTCCGACGGCGTAAGAGGCCAGGATGATGGGCACGAGCGTAAAGATGGGATTGTTGACGAACGTTCCCGTGTAGATCGCTATTTTGTTGAAGCGAAAGATAAAGGCGAGCGCCGTCGCCATGATCGTGTGAAGACCCAGGAAGGGCGAAAAGGCTATGAAGACGCCGATAGAAAAAGCGAGCGCCGTTCGCTCCGGCGGATCATCAATCGCGAGCAGACGGCGAAGAGTAGCGCGAAACATTTTAAAGCAGTGGCGAGTGACGAGTGACAAGTGACAAGCAAGAACTTGTCTTTTAACTCGTCACTCGTCACTCGCCACTTGTCACTGTCTTATTTATAGCTGTTGAGCGCTTCGGTTTCGTCTTCGTAAACGTCGAAGACGGTCAGAAGCTTGGTGATCGCCAGCAGGTCCTGAAGTTTTTGTGTCAGGTTGAGCAGTTTCAATTGTCCCTGCTCCTTGTTGATCGCCGTATAGCTTGAGACAAGCTCGCCGATACCGCTCGAATCAATATAGCCGACGCCCGCCAGGTTCAAGAGAATCTTCTTTTTGCCTTCTTCGAGGAGGCGGCGGATAGCGCCGCGCAGTGCCACCGAGCCTTCGCCGATGGTCACTTTGCCGTTCATGTCCAGAACGGTTACATCTCCGGCCTGACGTTCTCTGATATCCAGTTCAGCCATTGCTCAATCTCCTTGTCAGCATTTCGGATTTTAGATTTTGGATTTTGGATTCACGCTTCGGGAATCTTGAACTTTGGAATCCCGGATTTCAACCTGCACAGCCCGCCAATCCAAAATCCAAAATCTAAAATCCAAAATCGTTAATATCGCTTGATCATACGTACGACCGTGCCGCCCTCATCATGGCGTAACCACTGCACCTCGTCCATAAACGTGTTCATGAAAAGAATCCCGCGCCCCGAAG
>DATLMN010000149.1:0-7920 GCA_035537255.1 Pyrinomonadaceae bacterium
GCGCTCGGCTACATCAAATACGATTACCTGAAGCCGGGTACGAGGGTGAGCGTCGCCTCAACTAATGGAGCGCGCGGGGCTGCTGTCGCGGAGCTTCCCTTCGTGCGCGGCGGCTGGTTCGACGATGCCGAAGCGGCCGTAGAGACGGAAGGTGAGAAGGGCGCTTGAGCGAGCAAACACCCTCGACGGAAACCCATCAGCCGCGCGATCTGGATTTCGCGCAGGCGCGGCTCGCCTATTCGATCATCGAATCACTGCTGGATCACACGCGGGTCATCAGCGACCTCATCGCACTGATGGCGCAGGTGCTCGACGAAGAGACGACGAAGGCGCTGACGATGACTCCGAACTGGACAGCCTATCTGGAAAGCCGTCGCGCGCTTGAGAAGACGCGCACCGACATAGAAAAATTCGCCGAGGTCATGAAAAAACTGGGCGAAGACCAGAACCCACAGTCTTAAATTCAAATTAAAAAAGCGAAGGCTGGTCTTCCAGATCGGACGGGTCGACGATTGGCTGGCCGAGCATTCGTTTCAGTTTATTCGCGCCCGCCGGTGCGTGGCCTTCGTAGTAGTTGCTAAAGTAAGCGTAAATGTCCGAGACGCGTTCCGCCAAACTCTCTATCAATTCGTGCCAGCCGTGCAGGTTGACGTTCTGCGGTCGCTGCACTGTATCGAAGCGCACCAGGTCACGCTCGCCCATCCAGCGTATGTAGGCGAAGGGAGCCGTCGGCTGCTCCATCAATCGCCAGAGAAAATCTCGCGGAATCCAACGGCCTTCGACGAGCGCGAGCGCGACCTGATATTTGTTCAAAAGCTCCAGCGTCGCGGGACGTATCCAATCGCGGCTGCGAAACTCTATGCTGAAGCGCACGTCGCGCGGCAGTGCAGGCAAAAACTCCCTGAGAGCGTTCTCGTTATCCGCCGTCGCGTCGAACTGCGGTGCCATTTGAATCAGCACAACAGCGAGCTTTTCATCAAGAAGCTGTATGCGGTCGCAAAACTCCGAGAGAGCCTCAAGGCTTCCGCGCCGCAGCGCATACTCGTGCGTAATCTCCTGCGGCATCTTGAGCGAGAAGGTGAAATGCCTTGGCGTTCTTTTGTTCCAGCCATCGACGGTCTGTATAGACGGGATGGCATAAAAGGTCGAATCGACCTCGACCGTGTCGAAGACGCGCGCGTAGAGTGAGAGCATATCGGGCGCGCGCGTCCCTCGCGGATAAAAGACAGATTCGCTGCCCACGGGGCCTGTCAGCCAGTCATCGTAATTCCATCCCTGGCAGCCGACGTGAACCCTTGCCTGTGATCTTCGAGCAGTCATCTCTGTTTGCTTTCATCGATCAAGCGCTCGAACAAAACCTCGAAGCGCGCAGTCTACTCTAAACACGACACTCGATCAGTTGAATAATGCCGAAGGCGTATTTTCGCACGCGCACGGTTTGCAATCCGGCGTGGCGTGCTTCTTCGGCCGTCCGGCGATTAAAGTGGTCATCAAAAACTGCCACCGTCAGAATACTAAGCGCGTCGAAGAGTGGGCCCAACAGCATTCCATCGGGCCGCACATGCTCAAGGAGCGTGACATTTCCGCCTGGACGAACGACGCGTCTCAATTCCGCGAAAGCCTCGCGCGGCGAAGCGACCGAACAGAAGACCAGCGTCGCGAAGGCCGCATCAAAAGAAGCATCACGAAAGGGAAGCTGCTCTGCACTGTTCTGCACCAGATGAACATGGCCCGCCTTCTGCTTCCCGCTGGCTATCCTTATCATCGCAGAGCTTAGCTCGCTCGCCACGCCAAATGTGACAGCTCGCGGATAAAAAGGAAAGTTGATCCCCGTGCCCGCGCCTATCTCTAAGATGCGACCTCCTACGGGAAGCTCTGCAAGCGCAACGCTACGCAAGCGCGCCAGATACCACCTTTCGAGCGGACGCATCGCGCTGTCATAACCGGGCGCGAGCCGATCATAAACAACTCTTCCTCGCTTCGCAGCAGTTGGCCCAATGTCATCGGTTGCCGCCAACCTTTAAGCCTCGTTCCTTTGAATGATAGAGCTTATCAATCAGGTCGCAACAAACTGTTCACACACTCTACTCATCTGCCAGTGCCCCCAAGCATAACCTCTATTGCGGCGCGCGGCTAGAGAGAGTTTCTGGAACGGTTCAGTCTTTCAAGTGAAAGGCTTAGACCGATGCGAAAGCGCTTACCTGCCACTGTCAAGACACACATGATAGGTCAGGCATATTGACCGGACCGCCTTTCAAGCTGACCGAATCGGTCAGTTTTGAAGGGCTTTGAGTGACTCGCGGCCTGCGGTCAAACTTAATTAATTCAACGGTTTAGGTGGCAGAGGGGGCACGGCACGAAGGTTGCCAAAGAATTGTGCGCGTGCTCGGGCCTATCGCCCTGCATGCAAGACTTATTTGCCATCCCTGGAGTTAAGAGCTTGAAGGAGTCAGAGATGAAGACCATGAATCGACCCCCCGCTGCGGCGTGGTTCACTTCTCTCATGTTACTGGCGACGCTATGGGCCTCGTTCACGTTGAGCGAAGGCATAGGGCACGCACAGTCGAAACTGAAGTCTGCGGCGCAAGCCTCTAAGCTGTCCGCTGATTTGAGCGAGCGTCAGCCAGCACGCACGGCGCGCCTGGATTGTATTCTTCAGTTGAGCGGCAAGCCTTCCGGGCGTCTCAACGCACTGCTCAATCGCAACGGCGTACACATACGCGCACACTTCAATAGCTTTAACTCTTACGCAGTAGAGCTTCCGGCGAGCGTTATCGAAGAGCTGGCCTCCTTCGCGGAAGTCTCGCACATCTCCCTGAACAACGCCGTCGAATCCTTCGGCCACGTCTCCACCACGAGCGGCGCGGATGCTGTGCGCAACACGGCAGGCATAGCGGGCGGCCTTGACGGCACAGGCATCGGCATCGCCATCCTCGATTCCGGCATCGATCAGGAACACAAAGCCTTTCTTGATAAGAGCAACGGCGTGCGTATTCTCCTCTCGCGCGATTTTACGGGCGAGGGACGCACGGATGATCCTTACGGACACGGGACGCACGTCGCATCGATAGCGGCTGGCAACGGACGCATCTCGAATGCCGAGTACATCGGCGTCGCTCCCAATTCCAACATCATCAACCTGCGAGTGCTCAACTCGCAGGGAGCAGGGACGGTCGCATGGGTGCTCAGCGCGCTCGATTGGGTGATGGCGAATCGCACTGCCTACAACATACGCGTCGTCAACATGAGCCTGGGCATGCCCGCCGTAGACTCTTACAAAGTTGATCCTGTGTGTCGCGCCGTGCGCCGTCTGGTTGATGCAGGCGTGGTCGTCATCGCGTCCGCAGGCAACAACGGTAAGAACAGCGCCGGTCAGAAAATTTACGGGCAGATCAAATCGCCCGGCAACGAGCCTTCGGCGATCACCATCGGCGCGGCCAATACGTACGGCACGAATATGCGAAGCGATGACGTGGTCGCAACGTTTAGCTCTCGCGGGCCGACACGCAGCTACTGGACGGACGCTGCTGGCGTGAAGCATTACGACAATCTGATTAAGCCTGACATCGTCGCGCCGGGCAACAAGCTGATCTACGCCGAAGCCATCGACAATCTGATCGTCACACAGAATCCGCACCTTGATGCCGGAGTAAGCCCTGTCGACAATCGCAAGATGATGTTTATGAACGGCACTTCAATGGCCGCGCCCGTCGCCGCCGGAGCCGCCGCTCTCCTTCTGCAAGTCAACCCGAGCCTGACACCTAATCTAGTCAAGATGATCTTGATGTACACGGCGCAGTCCTTAGCCGGTAACAACATGTTCGAGCAGGGCGCAGGCGAGCTAAACATAGAGGGCGCTGTGCGACTCGCCAAGGTTGTGCGCAGAGACCTCTCTGCCTCGACGCCGCTCGGCGCGCCGCTGTTGACGAGCCTGACTGCTCCCACACCGCAGACGACTATCGCCGGGCAGACCTTTAGCTGGTCAAAGGGCATCATCGCCGGCCCGACATACGCCACGGGCACGAACCTCATCACTAAATACCAGAAGATTTATGCTCTCGGAGTCGTGCTGGCCGATGGCGTCGTGTTAGCGGACGGAGTCGTTCTTGCCGACGGAGTGGTATTGGCTGACGGTGTAGTGCTGGCGGACGGAGTCGTGCTCGCCGATAAAACGAGGATGTCCGACGGTATTCTCATCGGCGATCAGATTCTGACGAGCAGCGGAGTGGTGCTGGCCGACGGCATGCCCTTTATGGCTGTAAGGATGTTGCTGGGCGATGGCGTAGTGCTGGCCGACGGAGTCGTGCTCGCGGACGGAGTGGTGCTGGCCGATAGCAGCGTACTGAGCAATGGCATGTTGCTGAGCGACGCCGTGCTGCAAGCGCAATCGGCGCGCATCAACGGAGACGAGACCGTCTCTCTGGATTTGGAAGTAGACACAGGGATGGATTATCTGGGCTACTGACCAGGGATGAATCGCTGATCGAACCCCGACGCTCTCACGTTACTGGACGAACCTTTGCAACAGGCTCAGAGGAGAAGATAAATGTCGACATCATCCGAATACGCCATCAACATGCAGCTCGATTCGCACCTGACGGCCTCCTGCCCTGATAGCTCTTTGATCGTGGAAAAACTGAGCGCGGACAAGCGCGATGAAGTCCTCTCCTTTCTCGCCGAGCGCGCCGTGTACACTGTCTATATGGCCGGGCTGATTCGCGACAACGGCCTCGTCAGTCCCTTGAACAGGGGCATTTTCTACGCCTGCCGCGATAATGTGACGGGTTGCCTGGAAGGCGTGGCGCTCGTCGGTCATGCGACGCTCATCGAAGCCAGAAGCGAAGAGGCCCTGCGCGCCTTCGCACGCATCGCACAGAGCTGCTCGCTCTCGCACCTGGTGCGCGGCGAGCAACACGAAGTGGAAATCTTCTGGAATAGTTATGCGCCGCACGCCGGGCGCGAGCCGCGACAGGTCTGTCGCGAAATGGTCTTTGAGCATCGCGGGCCGGTCAAGCCGCAAAAGGCCGTCGTGGGTCTCAGACAGGCGACGCTGGACGATCTGGCGCTGGTCATGACCGTTAATGCCGAGATGGCTTTTGAAGAGTGCGGCGTTAATCCCTTGGAACGTGATGCGCTCGGCTTTCGTCAACGCACCGCGCGCCGCATAGAGCAGGGCCGCGTCTGGGTCTGGATAGAGAACGGTCAACTGGTTTTCAAGGCGGACATCGTGTCCGACACTCCCGAAGCAGTCTATCTGGAAGGCGTCTATGTTCACCCGCAGGAGCGGCGCAAAGGTTACGGCCTGCGCTGCATGTCACAGCTCTGTCGCAACCTGTTGACACGCTCCGAAGCAGTCTGTCTGGTCGTTAATCACAAACAGAAAGACGCACAGTCTTTCTACAGAAAAGCAGGCTATACGCACATCTGCGATTACGACACAGTCTACCTGCAACAACTGCATTGATGACGTGTGACCGAGCGAGTCGCGCACGTGTCTTCAGCGAGATCATCTTCTTTCTCTCTTTAAGCCCCTCTTAAAAATTTTCCTGGCGTGACAGTTGACTCACACAGCCTGCGCCGCCCATTAAGTTCAATGAAACAGGAGCGCCGCCCGACCTGACGGATTAAAGGAAACCGTCTTCGGCGCGCGCATGGAAGAGCCACGGGGATAAAATGTCAGCAGAAGCGCAGCAGGCAAAACGTAGTCGCGTGTTTCAATCAACGGTCACGGTCGTCGGCCTCTCGGCCTGGCTGGCGGCCACCGGCCTGCTCTTCACACGCTATACGCTGCGGGATCAATTAATCGTGCTGGCGCTCGTTCCGCTGATCGTCGTCGTCAGCATGTTCATGAACATTTTTCAGCTTCCGTCGGGTGCGAAGCTGACGAATGAAAAATTCAACTTTACCCTCTCGGATGCGATTATCCTGCTGGTCGCCTACTGGTATGGGCCATGCCCCGCTGTCTTCGTCGCGGGCATCGAAGGCTTTAACGCATCGCGCAGGACATCACGGCGCGCCTCTAACATACTCTTCTCTTCGGGCATGATCTCTCTGGCCGCTGCGGCTTCGGCCGCGACGCTCGGCGCGCTGCTCGGCCAGGATTTTGCGGGAGCGAGCGCGAATCACAGCCACTCTTTTATCACCGTATCGCTGGCGCTGCTGCTGGCCAGCATTGTTCAGACCATCGTCAACATGGGGCTGCTCTCGACGCTTCTGGCCTTGCGCCACAATGGGCCCATCTTCGGCCTCTTTCGCGAGCAGCTTGTCTGGGCGATGCCTATGTTCCTTTCGACGAGCGCCGCCGCCAGCTCCATGAACGTCGCCGTTCAACAGGGCACGCTGGCGATGATGGTCATCGGAGGGTCGCTGATTATCTCTATCTATTTCTGGCATCGCCAGTACTGCTTTCAGGTTCAGGCGCGCGTCGAGACGACGGAGAAAGCGCACCGCGAGACGATTGAGGCGCTGGCCGTCGCCATCAACGCCAAGGACGAAGTGACGCACGATCATGTCCTGCGCGTGCAGATTTATGCGGCGGGTGTGGCGCGACTGCTAGGCTGTTCTCAAGAGGAGATCGAAGCTTTAAAAGCCGGGGCTCTCCTGCACGACATAGGCAAGATCAGTGTGCCCGATTATATTCTCAACAAGCCGGGCAAACTCTCTGCCGTCGAGTTTGAGAAGATGAAGATGCACACCATCGTCGGCGCGCAGATTCTGGGGCGCGTTGAATTTCCTTACCCTGTCGTTCCGGTCGTGCGCCATCATCACGAGCGCTGGGACGGACAGGGCTACCCGGACGGCCTCGCGGGCGAAGACATCCCTTTGACGGCGCGCATCCTGACGGTCGTCGATTGCTTTGACGCTGTGCGCGAAGATCGACAGTATCGTCGCGGGCTATCGCGCGAAGAGGCCATAGAGCTCATCATGGGCGGATCGGGCAGCCAGTATGATCCGCGCGTGGTCGGAACCTTCATCACACATCTGCCGGTGTTTGAGGCGGAGATTCAGGCCATGCGCGACATCCCTGCGCCGACCTTCGGCATTGGGCCAAGCGAAGAGCTGAGCGATGCGGCGCGCGGCGTCGCCCCCGCAGCAGGCCTGGAAGAGACGGAAGAAGGGCGCGACGTGCTGAGTCTGCCGCCCATCGAAATA
This sequence comes from Pyrinomonadaceae bacterium, assembly GCA_035537255.1. Classification (GTDB taxonomy): domain Bacteria; phylum Acidobacteriota; class Blastocatellia; order Pyrinomonadales; family Pyrinomonadaceae; genus DASQYE01. Next base: position 7,153 of record DATLMN010000149.1, read on the forward strand.
GAGGACGAGGCTCAATCGGCTTCGCCGGAGGCGGACATCGCGAGCCGTCGCGAAAAGATAGCCGCTGCCTTTATAGAGAAGCTCGGTTCAATCATCTCTTACGATACATGCGCGATCACCACGGTCGCACACGTGACGGGCGAGAGCACTGTGACGCACGCGCTGGGCGAGCACGCGCAGCATCTGCTGGGCCGCTCTGTGCAGATGGGCGAAGGCGTGACGGGTTGGGCGATGGCTAATCGAAAGTCTTTCTGCAATACCGATCCGAAGCTTGATCTGCCGCCCTCTCTGGCCCAACACTTCAACGCTTATCGCGCGCTCGCAGTCTTCCCAATAGTCGAGGACGAGCAAGTCTTCGGCGCTCTCTCGCTCTACTCCTACAAACTCGTCACCTATAGTCGCGAGCAGCAGCGAGCCATTGAAGAAGCGGTAGCGCTTTTCGCCAGAGCGCTTAAAAGCGGCTCGATGGATATTTTAAAAGGGATGGACGGTGAAGCGGACTTGCAGCCTGCCATGAACGGCGGCGAAGCAGAGACTGTGCTGGACAACTCCGCGCTCATGCCCGAAGCTGCGCTCGATTCTGCGCTGACGCATTAACGCAGCATCATTATCACCTGGCGTTCGCGCCCGCCATCGAACTCGCAAAGAAAGATACCCTGCCAGCGACCAAGCAATAACTCGCCGTCATGAAACGGCACGCTCACGCTTGGGCCAACTAGGCTCGCCTTGATATGCGCGTCCGAATTCTCTTCGCCGTGGCGAAAGCCC
>DATLMN010000150.1:0-10505 GCA_035537255.1 Pyrinomonadaceae bacterium
CGCCGTGCCTTCGTCGCAAGCGTTGGTCGCGGCGCACTGTCCGGCTGATGTTCCGCTCTGTCCGGGGAGTACTGTGACGGGGCCCGTGTCGCCGGAGGCGACAGCGGCGGCCAGATTGCGCACGCCGTCGGAGAGAACGCCGATCTTGACGCCGCTGCCGTCGAAGCCGTAGGTGTTACGCGCCGCAGCGGCCCTGTGCGTGACATCGGCCTGAGACTTGCGAACGCCTCCCTGACCGAGGCTGTAAGCATTGGCCTGAAACTCTTCGAGCGCGTTCATCAGTTGTTCGCTGATGTTGCTCTCGTAGTCAGGGGATAAGAGATTCGTCGTCGACAAATGCTCAGGGTCAACGCTCGGCGCAGCTTCCTCCTGCTGCGTGATGGCCTCCTGCATGGGCTGGATGTAGGTAATTTCCGGAAAGTCCGCGACCACGTCTATCGCGTCGAGGCTAATCGAGGCGCGTATGCTGTGATACTCGGCGAACGAGCTGATGACACGGACGCCCGCGTTCTTCAGTTTGTCGAGAAGCTGATTATCAACCGTCGCCGTGATGTCGACGACGACCTCGCCCCTGCTGTTTAAGGGAAGGCTTACTTCGAGCGATTCCACTTCATCGGTGATACGCTCACGGCGATGTTTTTTGAGGCCGTAGATGAGACGCGAGTCCATCTTTTTGCGACCGCGCGAGCGCGTGGCTTTTTCATTTATCAGCGATTCGATCTGATGGCGCGCGCGCTCGCTCATGTGTTCTGCGCCCTGTCCATTACTGCCGGGCTGATTGTCGCCGTTGCCTCCTCCCTGCGCCGAGGCAAGGAATGAGCGGACGGGTAAGAGATTGCCAGCGCTGACGACGGCGGCAATAGAGGCGACGACCAGCAGCGAAAACAGGAGGGAACGTGCGGGCTTTCGCTTCTGGGGTCGTTTGGCATTACGGGTCGGGCTTATGTTTCTGCTCTTCATTCTATTCAGAGGACTCCTTCGATTTTGATTGTTGATTCGGGGGGAACGTGAAGTGCACACGGCGCGCGCTTCCGGTCAAACGTGTCTGAAAAAATTCGTGACTGTGGTCACAAGGGAAAAATTCTTGACTGCTCTGCTTCGTGACTACTTTGCGCTATTCGTGGTCGCCTCTTCGGCGGGCATGATCGCGCGAACATCTTTTAAGGCCGCCAGCTCTTCCAACTTCGACAGCGGCAGGTGCGCGCGTATGTCGTTGTAGCGCGCGCTTGAGGAGATGATCTCTCCGCCCAGACTCTTTACTTTCGCGAGCACTCCTTTGGTCACGCGCGCGCGGATAGTGATAATCGCTCTTCCCTTCTCGTCGAACTTCACGAGCAGCTCTCCTGAGGGCACGCCCTTGGCCTCGGCCAGCCCCTGCTCGCGATAGAGCGCATAGAGAAGCTGCGAATCGATCTTCCGCTGCGCGGGGGTGCGCGTGCGTTTCTCCTGAACGCCTTGCGGAAAGTTTGCCTGTGGATTATTCATGCCGCATTGTGCGCGCCCTGCGCGCGCGCTCACGTTGACGGGCGCGCCCATCGCCGCGCCTAAAAGAAGAAAGAAGAGAAAGTAAAAGGATTGCTTCATGGATTGCCTTTTTAAGTCCGTGCGCGCTTGTCTTAAATTTCCGTCTTCCGGCGAAGAGGTGCGCCCGGCCTCTTCTGAAAACTCCGTATCGCTTCAGGAGAGAAAACGGTTGTGAACGATCTGGACGCTCAAAGCCCACAACAGGCCGTCGGCGGTCGGTTCTGCTTTCAAGACGATGCCGCGCATGGCGACCAGCGCTTTGTGCAATCGTGCGACCGTGAACAGACGCGCGCCTTGCTCCATCTGCCGGCGAAGTCGCAGGTTGAAATCCGCCGCGCTTAGATCATCAACTGCCGCCTCGCTCTCGAACTGCTCGCCGCGCGCGTCGCGTCCTCGCACACGCGCAGCGAAAGGCCCGTAGATGCGCGGCGCACAGTCCGACTGCGCGTTATGTTCAACGACCGCAAGAGTGAAAACCGATGAGCACTGTTCAGGCATACTTCGACGGCGATTCCAATTCCAGTTGACGGCTTGTTCCAGAATTTTTTGAGTGAGACGAGGGGATGAAAATTTCCTGATAGAGCTAAGTCGGAGCTTTTCTCCCGGCGACTCGGAAACCTCATTCGAGCAGGGCGCACTATATGCGTTTTGCCCTGTAGCGTCATCTGAGGTTTGTCACTATTTGCGAGTACGTTGCTCCAATTATTTCGCCGGTCTTGAGGTACAAATGTACCGTCGCCCGTAGAAGCCACCGGCAAAATCGCAGATAGCAGATGGATTTGAACTTGCTGCGAGCCTTGATGTCAGCCCCGAAGGGGCAAAATGTAATAGCCTGTGGCATCGCCACAGGTATCAAGTTGAATTTTTATTATTAAGCCCTGAAAGGGCGAGATAATCTATTGCGCCCCTTCAGGGCTCAACGAATAAAAACTTGAACTTTACCCAGGGCGTTGCCCTGGGCTATTGAATTTCGCCCCTTCGGGGCTGAGAAAGGCAGTGAAGAATCTCTATCGAATATTTTTTAGCGCGATGGTTTGACCAGACCGTGGCGGTAGGCGTAGACGAGGAGGCCGAGGCGTCCGCCCTTGATCTCCAGCTTGTCGTAAATCCTAGTGAGGCTGTTGCGCACGGTGGATTCGGCGATGTGCATGCGCGCACTGATGTCGCGATTGTCCAGACCCTCGCCGATGCAGGCGATCAGCTCGCGTTCCGTCTTGGTCAGGCTGAGGATTTTGACGGCCTCTGGGTCGGCTGCTTCTTCACCGACGCGATCTTGAGAGCGACGCCTGTCGAGAAGACGCCGCGCAGCGCCCGGCTCGAACCAGTATTCGCCCGTGCGATACACCTTCTCGATGGCGCTTAAAAGCTCCGTCGCGCCCTTCTCTTTCAGGACGACGCCCTTTGCTCCGAGTTCTATCGCTTCGTCCCGCTTTTCCGACTCGCGTACGCCCGTCAAAACAATCACGCTCGCAGTGGGAACGAGCCCGAGAAGTTGCGGCAAGAGTTGCAGACCGCTTTCCGAGCCCAGGTCCAGATCAAGGACGATCACATCGGGCTGAAGGCTTTCGGCCAGTGCGAGCGCAGAGGCAGCGTCGCCCGCATCTCCGACGACCTGCATATCGGAGCGCGTACTGATAAGGTCAGAGAGCCCGTCGCGTATGATCTTATGATCGTCAACGAGCAGAATGCGTATCGGATTGGTTTGAGGCGCGGTCATGGTCTGAAAGTCAGGTGCTCGAAAAACTAGAGCGGAATCCGGACACGTATGATGGTGCGGTTTTGTCCGTTGCGCTCGACCCTTAGATGGCCTCCGAGTGATTCGGCGCGCTCAGAGAGCGAGCGCGGGCTGAACCGGGCCAACTCTTCGGGCGGCGCATTATTGTTTTCGATAGAGAGTACTAGATAGCTATCAACCGATTCCAGCCTGACCGTGCAATGCGTGGCTTCCGTATGCTTCCAGGCATTACGCAGGCCTTCATGCACCATCTGTATGAGTTCGGCGGCGAGGCGGTCTGTGATCATGAGGTCTGTCTGAAAGACGACCTCCACATCAATACCATAATTTTCCTGAAATTGCTCGGTGTAGCGTCGCACGGCTGAGAGCAGATGATCGCGTCCCGTCTCTGTGTCTTTGAGCCCTCGCACGTAATGGCGCAGACCCGTAATCTCGTCCACGGTCATGTCGAACAGATGATCCAGATCGTACGTCACATCTGTGAGAGTGCCGGAGCGCAGCTTGTTGCGAATGGCTGCGAGCTTGTACTGTAAACCTATATATGGCTGGATGACGCTGTCGTGCAGGTCGCGCGCAATCTTCTGCCGCTCGTGCTCAGCGGCCTTTGAAGCAAGTTGATCCAGCAGGCGCACATTGCTGAGGCTGGGAATGACGTGCTCCACGACCTGCTGCAAAAATTCGACATCCGCATAGTCGAAGCGTCGATGCGCGGCTGAGAGAAAAACCCTGCCGACGCTACGGCTTCTATAAATCAGAGGCACTGTGATAAAGGAGTCCGCATCGAGCAGGACGGCAAGGCTTGTGCAAGCCTCTCTTGCGGCGCTCAGGCGCTCGCCCGTCGTGGTATCCAGAGCATGACAGGATGCCTTTGGCGATTGTCGTAAACGACGACGTGCCGTATAGACTGCGGCGACCGTTTCCGGCAGGGCGAAAAACTGCTGTGCCAGCTCGCGCGGCAGTGCTTCCGTCTCCACCTCTTCATCCTGTACAGCAGCAGTATTAATGATGCTTACGCGCGTCAGTTGAAACTCGCTCGCCTCCATCGAGTTGCCCAAGATAAGCAGCGCCGTGTCGGCTTCATAAAAGGCGCGCACCCTCTTGATGATAGTCAGGATGGTTTGCGCTATGCCGAAGCGCGGGTTCGAGAGCGCGTTGACCTCGCGCAGCAGCGCCAGACGACGCTTGAGATTAATCTCTGCCCCACCCCAGTAGGCCATCAGATACCCCAGCACCAACAAATATATGGGGCGCAGCAAGAGACGGTTCAGCTCGAACTCGCGGCCCGCTGGCGCAGTCGCATACCCGATAATTGTAAAGAGAAAAGCCGAGACGATTGTCACGTTTAAGCCTTCGCGAAAGCCCCAGCGAAAAGAGGCCACGAGGATGGCGTAGAAGAAGAAGAAAAAGAAGATACTGCTCGTCCCGCTGCTCAGTGAGACGAGCAGTAGATACCAGCAGACATCTATCCAATGAATAATACGTGATCGCGCGGACAACGCCGCCCGCAGCGAGAGCAGGTAAACCGTGGCGCTGTAGACAACATAGAGACAGAGCGCGCCGTAGGTAATAGAGACCAGTCGATCAGGCTCGGACGGATCAATAAGCGTGATGACGAGTGCGGAGCAGGCCAGAATGAGTCTCGTCAAACAGACAAGACGATCATCGACGGAAGCGAAAAGCTCGCTCGTTATCGATGACGGCTTCCCTGTTGCTCTGTGTCGGGCCAAGAGCATTCTCCTCAAAAACCGACGGGTCGTTTTCGCAGAGCTTACCCTATCCTGTTTCTCGCTTCGTGTGGGAGGGAGCAAACAGTCTAGCATTTTTATTGCTCTTTGATTACCCGTTAATTAACAGTTCTCGGCTTAATGCCTGCGGACGCGCTATAATTTTGATCTCCTTTAAGTGAAGGCAGAGAGCGCCCGGCGCGTGTTCGACGCGAATGGAAGATAAAAGCGAAGCTGTCAGGAAAACTCCTTTGATGAATAATGAAAACCTTTCGTCCCTGTTCGTCTCGCACGGCGCGCCGTCGCTCGTCATTGAAGAGAACGAGACGGTGACATTCCTGCGCGGGCTGGGTCAGGAGTTGGGCGAGGTGCGCGCAGTGCTGTGCGTCTCTGCGCACTGGATGGCGCAGGTGCCGACGGCGAGCGCGGCTCTTGAGCCCGAGACGATACATGACTTCGGCGGCTTTCCGGCAGTCATGTATGAGCTTCGTTACACGGCAAAGGGAGCGCCCGGTGTGGCGGCGCGTGCCGCAGAGTTGCTCAAAGATGCAGGGATTGAATCCAGCGTCTCTACGACGCGCGGGCTGGATCACGGCGCTTGGGTTCCGCTGATGCTGATATATCCGGAGGCGGATATTCCTGTGACGCAGCTCTCCTTGCAGGCAGGGGCTGGCCCGGCTGCGCACTTTCGGTTGGGCCGAGCGCTCGCGCCGCTGCGCCATGAAGGAGTATTGATCTTAACGACGGGCAGCGCGACACATAACCTTGCGCATCTGCGGCAGGACGATCAAGTGCCCGATTGGGCCAGGCAGTTTGATGAATGGCTCTACCAGAAAATCACCGGCGGAGCATACGAGGAGTTGTTGGATTATCGCCGTCTTGCGCCGCACGCCGCGTTGGCCCACCCGACCGAAGAACATCTGCTCCCGCTCTTCGTAGCCGCAGGCGCGGGCGCTGATGTCGAAAACCCGCGCGGCAAGTGCCTGCATCGCGGCTGGACTCACGGCAGCCTCAGCATGGCCGTTTATAAATTTTAGATTTTAGATTTTGGATTAACCCTTTCCTGATCTTGAACCCTGGAATCAAGGCTTTCAACCTCCGTTGCTCGCCAATCCAAAATCCAAAATCTAAAATCCAAAATGGGTTTAGAGACGCGAAGGAAAGACAAACGCAACCACTGTGATGACAGTTGCGGTGAAGATTGCGCGGCGATTGATGGTACGCGCGCGGCTGCGCAACTGCTCGATCAGGCTTTCGTCGCTGATTGCTACTTCGCCCGCGTCCATATTACAAGTCCCGCGCGCGGCCAGAGCGATGCAAACCTTTTCTCGCGCCTGAAACAGTCCGAGGCCAGCCATCCAGATGGGGAAAAAGACTGCGAGGCGCGACCAGCGCGGCGCGGCAAAGACGACCAGCACGAACGCCAGGCCGATTCCCACAGTCAGCGCGACGATGCCCATCAGCCTGCGCTTGCGTTCTTCGCGAGGCCCTATGTTGACGGCCTTTGAAATCTCCATACGGTCGTTTCCCTTCAGCGAGCATCGCTTCTGAGAGTCGCAAGCGGCTGGCCGCTCGCGACGCGCTCGCCCGGACGCACACTGATAACACTCACCGTTCCAGCCGAAGTGGTCTTCGCGACGACGGTTTGTTCACGCACGACTGGCGGCTGCGCGGCAGTGCTCGTCTGTGATGCTCCGGGCTGGCGCGCGGCGAGCAGCCCTGTCTGCGCCTGCTTCTCTGCTTCCTGCGCGTTTTGTAAACGCCGCTGAGCCTGTTCATAAAGCGCGCGTTCGCCGTCGAGCTGAGCCTGACTGATTTCTCCCGAAGCGACGAGTGGAGTCAAACGCAAAACTTCCGCTTCGTGCCTGACTACTTCGGCTCTGGCCGCATCTATCTCCGCGCTCGAAGCACGCACACGGCGTACGGCCTGCGCCTCTGCGCTCTCGCCCGGACTCGCGGCTGCCGCTGGCATCTGTTCCTGCACGGTGATCTCAACAATGGGCGTATCGGCGTTGACCTGTGCGCCCTCGCTGACCAGCACGCGGCGCACGACGCCCGCCGCCGGAGCGTTAACGACCACCACGCCATAAGATTGATCTGCGCTATTCGTCTGCGTCCGCGTGCATGACACAGCGGCAAACAAAAGGGGCAGGGCGAGCAGGTAGAGCGCTAAAGGATTGAGCAGCTTGTTTGTATAAGCCTGTGCGCGCATGAAGTCTAATAGCGGCTGCCGTAAACTTTTTTGACTGCGTCTATTTTCAGTTGAATGTCAGGAACGTTGCGACTCACCACAGAGGAACAGAGGACACAGAGGAAGCACAGAGCGTCGAATAGCATTCAAGCCTCCGTGTTCCCTCTGTGCTCTCTGTGTCTCTGTGCTGAATACCTCTCCCCATCTACTCAATTGAAATTTGCTCTATGCCATGCCAGCCCGCACGAAAGAGGAATCAGCTCCACAATCTAACTATTCGCGAGCACGTTGACCTCAACGCGGCTGATCGCCAAAGGCGTTTGCTCCCGCCGGTGTGGCCGTCGTCGAAGGCGTCGTCGTATCGGCGGAGCTTGCCGAAGAACTGCTCGCTTCACTTGTGTCTGCGCGCTGCTGCGGCGGGCGCTGTTCAAGCTGTCGATGCAGCGGCGTGTCCGTGATGACAGAGACGTGGTTGGCTTCAAGCGTGCTGCCGGTCGCGCGCTGGAACTGCGCGATAGATTTGTTGAGGTCTGTCTGCGCCTGTAGCTCGCGCGCGCGTGCGCCCAAAAGGTCTGTCTGGCGTTGCAGCACCAAATAGACTGTCGTCGTGCCCGCGCGAAACTGCCTCTGCTCGCTCTCGTACTGTTGCTCTGCTGAAGAGCGCGCGGCCGCAGCCGACGCCAGTCGCGCTTCGGCAGAGCGCACGGCCTGTAGAGTATTGCGCACATCCGCTTCGATGATTTGTTCGGCCTGCGCCAGCGTGTCCTTGATACGATTGCCCTGCGCCAGCGCAGCACCCAGATTCGCTTCCGCCGTCCGATTTCTTAAGGGCAGAGATATGCGCACGCCTATGCGCGCCGTCGGATAATTCTGGTCAATGAGATTTTGCAGCGACTGTGTGTAACCGCCAACCAGGTTGGGCGCAACAGTCGAAGTCGTCGTCGTAGTTGAAAGCGGGTCTAATCCGGCGAGCGCCGACAGTTCGTTGATGCGCGCGGTCAGCACGCTCGTATTATTCGTTGCGTTCGGATTTGCCTGGACGAGTGTTCCGGCCAGCCCGACGGTCGTGTAAGTGCCGACGAGATCGACTTGCGGTTTGGTCTGTTCGCGGAAATAACGAACGTCTATGGCGTTGATGTCGGCGTTGGTTTTCAGTTGGGCCAACTCCGGGCGATTCCTGATCGCGGCGGTCGTCGCCTGCTCAAGCGGGACGCGCGGCGCTTCGAGACTGACGGGCGTAATGGGCGTGAGCGCACGCGCCCACAGCGGCGAAGTGCGATCAGGCAGCATCAGGGTCTTTAAAGTATTCTCTGCGCGCGTCACACCTTCTTGCGCAGTGTAGACGCTCTGCTCAAAGGTCGTGATCTGCGTCTGTGCGGCGACGACATCAATCGGCGCGAGCACACCCTTCGAGACCAGCCGTTGATTGCTCTCCAATTGCAGTCGCGCCTGCTTCACGGCGTCGATCTGGACTTGCAGATTGCGCAGCGCAAAGACCAAATCCCAGTAGGCTTGCTCGACCTGCGAGATCACGTCTATGGCGCGCTGCCGAAACTGCGCGTCCGTCAAAGAGAGATTCTTTTTAGCAATCTCAATCTGGCGGCGATTGTTGTCAAAGCGAAGTCCGCGCAGCAGCGGCTGCGTGTAAGTAAAGGTAAACGCCGTGGGAAACTGTGGGTTGAGCCTGACGTTCTGATTGGTGGTCGTCAGCCGCGTCGAAGAAAAATCTAGCTGGTAAGAGCCTCCGGCAAAGGGCGAGAAACCTCCCAGGCGAACCGCGCCGGTCACGTCCTGCTGTGTGACAGAGCCGCTCGCGCCGCCACCGCCGATGGATGAGCTGGTCGGCGTCGTCGCTCTCTCAAAGTAGCTCTCGGATGAAAGCAGCGGATCATAGACGCCGCGCGCGCCTCTCAGATTGTACTCGGCGATCTGCACGTCTATGCGCGAAGCGTCTATGTCGTTGTTGTTCTGAAGCGCAAGGCGTACGGCGTCGTTGAGCGTGAGCGATAATTGATCTCCGACATCAACGCCGACTCGTTCGGCTGAAGGAAGCGGGCGCGGCGGCGCTTCGAAGTTGGGCGCAACGGGCGGCGGATCAGCAGGCAATTCGGCTGGCGCAATGCCTGTCGAAACGCCGACGTTTTGTCCGGGCGTCTGAGGAACGCCGGGCGGCGCGCCTGTGGTAGTCGAAGGCGTCCCCGTCGTCGTTTGCGGCGCGGTAGTTCCGGCGGGCGTCGAAGTGCGCGGCAAACCGCCGGGTGTCGTCGCGGGATTCGCGGGCTGCGGCGTGATGGGACGCGGCCCTTGAGTGTTGGGTGTGGTCTGCTCTCGCTCCTGCGCAGGCCCTGTCTGCGGCTGCGTGCTCTGCTGCGCTTCATTGCCTGGACGAATCGGCGCAGATGTTGAATTGGGGGGAAGTTGCGACGGCGCTGGCGCTGGGTCGCCGGGTCGTTGTGCAGGCGAAGAGGTTCCGGCGGGCGGCGTCTGCGGAGATGAAGACGGAGACGGCTGCGTCTCCTGCGCAAAAGCGCAGAGCGGCAGCGCACTCAATAACAAGAGCACGAACAGGGCACGTATGAGCATTGGCCCAACACGCATGCCTTTCAAATTAGAGCTTGCGGCGCGCAAACCATTGCGCGGACGATCAATCACCTGAAGCTGGATCAACATAGCTATCCTTTGTAGTTCGACGAACAACGGGCTCGCTCACCTTGGGCTTGCGCTGAAAGAATCTGTAGACGCCCGCATAAGCTTCCCCGAAGCGTCGTCCCGCGCCTCCCGTAAAGTTGTTGAAGCCCGCGCCGACGTGACCCCACACGCGCGACTCTCTGGCATCTTCGAAGAGCGAATAAAAGACCGGCACGGCCAGCAAGGTGAGCAGCAAACAAAGTGATTGTCCGCCGACTACGAGCACGCCTATGGAGCGGTTCGTCGCCGCGCCCGCGCCCGAACCCAAAATCAGCGGAATCATGCCAGCGACCAATGCTATCGTCGTCATCAGAATTGGTCTGAGGCGGTCGCGGTTGGCTTGCAGGATAGCGCTGTAACGCTCCATCCCATGTGCGCGCAGCTCGTTCGTGTGATCGATCTGCAAGATAGCGTTCTTCTTGACGATGCCGAACAGCAACAGTATGCCGAGCGCGGAAAAGATATTGAGGCGCTGCCCCGCGATCAAGGTTGAAAGCAGCGCGAACGGAATGGAGAGCGGCAGCGTCAAAAGAATCGTCACAGGGTGAATAAACGATTCGAACTGCGCCGCCAGAATCAGGTACATAAAGATAAAGGAGAGCAGGAACGCGAGCATGAACGATTGGTTGGCGCGCTGCAACTC
>DATLMN010000151.1:0-3151 GCA_035537255.1 Pyrinomonadaceae bacterium
CCTCGACGCGGGGCTGCGCTTTCAAGGGACTCTCTCGCGCTACACCCTCTCAGGCGACGTGCGCTACAGCGGCGGTGAAGTCTTCGCGCGCACGCAGCGCAATATCTTCGCGACCTTCAACGCGGACGTGCGTCTGGACGCAGCCAACTCCGTGCGGGTGAGTGGCGCGCGCTCCTTAGCACTGAACGGGGCTGGCGGCCAGTCGGCGCTCACCATCTCTTACGTCCACCGATTCGGCGGGGGCGGGGGCGGCTTTCAGTTCACCAGATTGTTCGGCTTAGGTCGTGGTCAGATAACGGGGCGCGTCTTCTTCGACCTCGATGGCGACGGTCGCGACGATGCGGACGAACCGGGCGTGCCGCGGGTGACGATTCAAATAGACGGCGACCGTAGTGTGATGACAGATGAGCGCGGGCGCTTTCGCTTCCCTTCCATCAATCCCGGCGATTATGCGGTTGCGCTCATTTCGGACGACCTGGGGGTGCGCTGGCGCGCTACAACCTCGACCTCGCGTTCGGTCTTTCTCTCGGCAGGGCAAACGATTAACGTCAGCTTCGGCATCACGAATCACGGCTTCATCGCCGGACAAATATTTAATGACCTCCATCTGACGGGTGAACAAAGTCCGGCCAACGCTCCGGGCATCGGCGATGTTCGCGTCAGCTTGCGCCTGTTAAGAGCAGATTCAAACAGCCCGGTGTTCACGCAGACGGTTGATGCCAGCGGAATGTATGAGTTTCGCAATCTCGCTCCCGGTAGCTATATGTTGGAAGTCGATTTAGCTTCGCTGCCTGCCGATTTTGAATTGCCTGCTCAAACTTCGTGGCCGGTGACAATCAAGCCAATGCAAGGCTTCTATCTAGACGTGCCACTGGTCGCCCAACGGGCTGCCTCCGGCTATGTCTTTATAGACAAAGACGGTGACGGGAAGTACGCCACCAACCAGGATGAGCCCGCCACAGGGGCGCGCGTCGTCGCCGGAAAGGTCGAGGCTTTGACGGATCAACAGGGAGCTTTCATCTTACGAAATCTTCCGGCGGGGAAAGTTGATGTGTTCGTTTACACACCGGACGGGAATAAGATTGCCGCTACTACCTTCGAGTTAGGCGCACGCCCCATCTTGCGAAGCGGCGTCAATATCGCTGTCTCACCTTGCGGACGTGTCCCGTCGGCAGCGTCTCGGCGTCAGTAAAGGCGCAATCCTGTAAAAAACTGTGTGAGGCGTCGCACCCGGCATGGCCCAGAGTGCCCGCGCCTCTCAGGTTCTCAGGTTGTGCCGGTCAATCATCCGCTTCAGCGTATTACGATCCACCCCGAGGAGTCGCGCCGCGGACTGTTTGTTGCCGCCCGTATGCGCCAGCACGCGTGCTACGTAGCGACCTTCGACTTCCGACAGCGTCGGCCACTCTTTGCCCTTCATAGCAAAGACCGTCGCAGTCTGTTCTTCGTTCCCTATGAGAGTTGCATCGCCGCCCCGGCATATATTCTCCGGCAGGACTTCAGGTGGTACGGTGTCCTCGCACAGGGCGGCGGCGCGTACCACGGCGTTCTCCAGTTCGCGTATGTTGCCGGGCCAATCGTAGTTTTGGAGCAGGCGCAAAGTGTCCGGAGGAAAATTCAGAGGCGGGCTGTTCGGACGACGTTCCCGTTCAGCAAAATAACGGACGAGTGGGAGGATGTCTTCGCGCCTTTCGCGCAGCGGCGGAAGATGGATGCTCAAAGTGTTCAGCCGATAGAGCAAGTCCTGCCGGAAGCGACCCTCTTTCACTTCCTCCGAGGGGTCCCGGTTGGTAGCTGCGATGACGCGCATGTCTACATGTACGGTGAGATTTGAACCGACGCGGCGAATCTCGCCCTCTTGCAGGGCGCGCAGTAATTTCACCTGGAAGGCCGGGGCGGTTTCCGTAATCTCGTCGAGGAGGACGGTGCCTCCCCGCGCCTCCTCGAACAACCCTTGACGGTCGCGCTCCGCGCCAGTGAACGAGCCGCGCATGTGACCGAAGAGTTCAGACTCGATCAACTCGGACGGCAAAGCTCCGCAATTGACCGCGACGAAAGCGTGACCGGCGCGAGGGCTGCGACGGTGAATCGCACGCGCGACGACCTCCTTGCCCGTACCGGATTCTCCCGTGATGAGGATCGGCAAATTTGTCGAAGCCACGCGGCCGACCAGTTTCATCACTTCGACGAAAGCGGGGCTGCGACCGACCAGCGCCACGTCCGAAGTGTAGCCGGCGGCCACCGCTCCCTTACGCTCAGCGCGGGCTTGCGCTCGCCCCTCAATGCGCTGGCGGACAGCGGACGAAAGCGACCTGACCTGTTCGTCACCGAAAGGTTTTAAGAGATAGTCGTGAGCGCCGTAAGCCGTCGCGTCGAGCGCGCCAACCGCCGAACCCTGCCCGGTCATTAATATCACGCGAGCCTGCGGCTGCTCATCCGTAAAGCGACGCAACACGGCATAGCCGTCCTCACCACCGAGGAGGACATCGCAGAAGACCAGCGACCACCTCTGCTCGTGCAATTTCTCAAAGGCCCTTTCCGCCGTCTCAGCTTCGCTCACTGCCCATCCGTCTTCGCGAAGGATTCCGGCCACGAAGCGGCGCACCGCCGACTCGTCATCGACAACGAGCGCCTGCATGTTATGAATTACACTGCTTTGCACTTCTTTCGCTGCCCCCCGGCATTACCCTTCATTCACCTGCCGATGTAACTCAACACTGAGGCACGCGCGCTCTAGCGCCTTGCTCATGTATCCCACTGTCCACGGCTTCGTAATGAAGAGGTGAACGATCCCGGCGCCGATTTCCGTAAAGGCATCGCCGACCGTGATGTTGCCGGTCAGCAATACTCGGTAGCTCAATGGCTGGGCGGCGGCTACTTCAACCAGAAAATCTGTGCCCTTAATTTCGGGCATGCTCTGGTCGCTGATGACGATGTCGACGGGATGCTCGGTCAGCAGGCGGCGCGCCTCACTGAGCGTCGTGGCCGTCCGCACTTCATATTCGCCACCGAACATCTCCTTAAAGAGGCTTAGACATCCGGCTTCATCGTCAATGTAAAGAATAGTTAATTTCAACTTCCCACCTCCGCGAGTAGGAAACCTCATTGTCCGTTAGCACGCCGCGAGTCAATCAGGAGTTGTTTGAAAACT
>DATLMN010000152.1:0-13431 GCA_035537255.1 Pyrinomonadaceae bacterium
CAAGGATTAAGAGAAGATTCGGCGGGGCTGTTCGAGGAAATTTCGCAGTGGAGTTCTCCTTCGTCTGATGCCTTACTCGTGCAGCGGGCTTTTCTTCAACGGTTGCGGACTGTTATGGCTTCCGACCCCGCGCGAAACTTAGTCCTCCTTTTCGACCAGTTCGACGATGTGTATCAGAAGTTAAATCCGCGCTTCTTCGCGAACCTGCGCGCCATCAGAGACGAATATAAATACAGGGTTTCCTACGTGGTATTCACCCGCGAAGAGTTGCCGCGACTTTGCGACGCGCCGGAATGTGAAGAGTTCTATGAACTGTTCTCTTCAAACGTCATCGGGCTTGGACCTTATGACCTGAACGATGCGCGGCTGCTCTTATCTCGTGTCGGCGGGCGTTACGGTCAGACGCCGGAGGCGGGCGTGTCCGAGCGACTGATCGAATGGACGGGCGGTCACCCGGGACTCCTGAAGGCGACCTGCATGGCTACTCTTCATGGTGTCAAGGCCCTGCCGGCAGATACCGCGCAAGCTCTGAATTCGTTACTAGGAGTCGAGGATGTGCGCACAGAATGCGCGAAACTCTGGAGTAGCCTCAGTGATGAAGAACAGAAGGCGTTACAGGTATTAGTAACTCACAAGCTCAACACGCCTCATGACGGCGAAACCATCAGGCGGTTGCGGTTAAAAAATCTGTTGATAGATGTGGATGAAGCCGTCGCGCCTTTCAGCCCTCTCTTCACCGCATACATTGCCAAACAAAAAGCCGAGACCCCGTTTACCACTAAAATCAGCGCGGGGCCCATACGGATTGACGCTGCCGGCGAGGTGTGGGTAGATGGGAAACGAGTAACCCCTCCCCTCTCGAAAAGAGAGCTTTCCCTATTGGAGTACCTTTGCTTAGACCCGGGGCGGCTGCGCACGAAGGACGAAATAATCGCCATAGTTTATCCAGAGGAGTACAGGTCAGGTGAGAGCGTATCCGACGACGCCCTCAACGCGCTGGTAAAGCGACTCCGGGACCGGCTCGATGCAAGTGCCGGCACACACAACTTCATTGTTACAGTACGCGGTAAGGGTTATCGCTTGAACCTTAGCGGCTAAGGGGAGTATCAGGCGCAACCAGGCATCCGACCGGGCCACTACAGGGATTCCCGTGATGTGCGGGGATATGGAAAATTTCACTGTGTGAGCGAAAACCACAGGATTTTTGCACTTTATGCGCGAAAACTTTTTCACTTTATGGGCGAATAGTACGCGTAAGTTGTTGATTCCCCGCAAGGGGAATTTTCAGTTTATGCGCGAACCTACATTGCGCGTGGTATTGTGACTGGAAGCATAAGTTGGCCGCTTTGGACAGCTTATGCTTCCTGTAGAACGCGGCCGAGTTAGATGACGGGGCAATATCTGTCATCGCTATTGTTGAAACTGACCTGCTAGCGAAAGATCAACTTCAAGATGAAAAAAATGAATAAATCTGACCAATCACGTTATCGCGAGATAACTACGACCGCTCCGTTTTTGCTGACGGCGGTTTTCATTGTTCTCGGGGCGGCGGCAATCTGTGCGGCGCAAAGTAGCAAGGCCGATGAGTCGCTCATCACCGAGGGCACTTTTAAAGGAACTCTGCACGCCGGGAAAACCGATTCGTACATGGTTTATGTCGGCGAGGAATCAGGTGATTTCGCGGCCTTCTGTTTCGCGAATGATTCGCAGGCCGGGCGCGCCATGTTGGCCGCCTGCAAAGACGGCGCGACGTGCGAATTCGCGGGAAAAGTGGATCAGGGAATAGAGTGTAAAGTAGATAAAGAGACGCAGAAGATTCTTTCCGCCAGCGGCAGAATCCTGTCGGTTAAATCCGTCAAATCGCTCTTCCCGGCGAGCACCGGCACGGCGAAGAAAACTCCGGCCGTTTCAAACACGGCGAGTGCGCCCGATTTCATTGTTAAGAGTTTGTACGAGGCGCAGAAGGCTGACAAAGGCCCGTTTTTTCAGACAAAGAACCGAGCCATAGTTGATAAGTATTTTACAAAGGAACTGGCAGACTTGATCTGGAAAGACGCGGTTAATGCTAACGGCGAAGTCGGAGCTATTGATTTCGACCCGCTTTACGGTTCGCAAGACCCGCGGATTACGAAGTTTACAATCATGAAGACCGGCTGGGGCGGCGACAGCAGGTTCGGGTCGGACGATCAGGCTGTGGTGCAAGTCACATTCAAAGATTCCGGCAAAGAGCGCATGGTCTCGTTCCAGTTCAAGCAGGGCAGGGATAAGAACTGGAAAATTTATGATGTTCATTATCGAGGCGATGGCGACGAAGTCAGATTAGCAAAAGTTTTGACGAATGCGGCGGCGGCAGCAGCCCCGTCGGCCAAAAATACTGCGCCGACCGTGACGGGCGGAGAAAAAGTGAAAAACATCCGGGGCGAGCTGCAAGTCGGGAAAACCGAGTCGGTAATTTTGTACCTTGGTGCAGAGAGCGGTGATTATGCCGCTTATTGTTTTACCAACGGTTCGGCACAGGGCCGCGCCATTATGGCCGCGTGCAAAAACGGAGAGCAGTGTGAGTTTAGCGGAGACGTCGATTACGAGAGTGGATGTAAAGTTCCCGGACTCGAAGCCGACCTTTCCGCCAGCGCCAGGATTTTGAAAGTCGACTCGGTTAAATCGCCCGGCAGAAAACCCGGTTCACAGGCGCGTGCGCAGGAGCAGCCTCATACACCGGCGGCGCAGACGCCCGAGCGTAAGGCCATCACCGACGCCTTGCGCGTGCCCGTCCAGAAAAAGCTGAAGAAGAGCGTCGTCTTCAAAATCGATCACCTCAAGGTGCAGGGCGGTTGGGCATTTTTACGGGGCGTGCCCCAACTTCCCAACGGGAAGCCGATGGATTACAGCGACACCTCTTACCGGCGGCAGAAAGAACTCGGCATGTTCGATGACCAGATCAGTGCGCTGCTCAAAAAGGAGGGCGAAAAATGGGTCGTCGTCGTTTATGATATCGGCGCTACCGACGTGGTCTACCTGAACTGGGCCGAGAAGTACAAAGCGCCGCCGTCCATCTTCGAGTAGTCGCCGGGTTTCATTGTCACTCCGACGCCCGCGCACGTAGTTTATCTCGACGCCTGCGCGGCGACTTCCTTTCCACCATCTAGGAGAATGAATGACGAACAAACAGTTTCTCTCGGGCGCCTTAGTCGCCTTGTTACTGGCAGGAGTGTGTGCTTCTACAAACGCGCAGGTTACTTCTGCCTCTACGTCAACTGCCCCGGCGTCGTCTCCGCAGGCGGAGGCGGGCACGTTCACGCTCGACGCGGCGGACATCCGGTTCACGGTTCCGGCGGAGTGGGATGTTAAACCCGGCGGTGATGGGGACACGGTTAAAGTCTCGCCGAAGGCGGGCGGCGCGCAGGTCGCTTTGATCGCCCTGCCCGCCGAGTTGAAGTCGGAGGAGAGCGGCGGTCTCATCGAAGGGCTGGCCGGGAAATCCGGCGTCAGCGAAATCAAATGGGGCGAGCTACAGGAGGACGAGACGCTCGGGGGCATGAAGGCGGCCGTCCGCCCCTACGCTGGTAAAAACAACGGGCACGACGTGGAGGGAATGTTTTTCCTCTTGAGCGCAGAGAGACCGGTCTTCATCGTGTTAGTCATTGAAAAGTCGCGCCGCGCCGCGCTGGCGAAGGATGTTGAGGCGCTCATAAACAGCATCAAGAAGGCCGAGTGAACCCCTTTGACCTCCGCAGCCTGCGCGTTTGTGCGGCAGAAGATGGCTTAGGGGCAGGCGGCTAAAGTTAGTCGCATAGATTCTCTTTCCGGTTGTAGAACCTGATGAGTGAATGAAGCCGAAAGGCTAGGGAAGTGGCGAGAGACTTTAGAGAGAAATTTGAGCCTCGCGTTGGAGATAAGGCCCAACCCTGGTGCTCAAATTCTTGGGTGTGGCCTGAAGAATAAATTCAAAAGGCGAGCTTATGCGCGACGGATGTATTGAAGCAAAAGAGGGCCGGGCGCCCTGCACTACTGCTGCTCATCCTCCTCCTCGTTGCAGTTCTCCTCCGTCCATGAATTCTTACCGAGAGAAAACTCCCTCTTGAGATTCTGGTAGACCAGAACTTTCACGCCTTGATCGACGACGACGTTGTTCTCCGTGTCCTCAATCTCCACCACCAGACAGAGACGGTAGTTGGCGCCCTGCACCGTCTGCCTCTCGGCCGAGTGGATGGAGAGCAGCTTCATTCTTGTCTTCTGCTTCTGCGCCTGCGTTCTTACGGCGAACCGCGCCGCCGCGACGACCTGTGCGTCGTCGGTGGCAACCTCCTTAAAGCCTCCCACCCTGGGCAATCCCTGTTGCGCAACATTCATCTGCGCCGGCACGAAAGTGATGCCGAGCGCGACCAGACACAACAGAAGCCGTAAATTCTTTCTCATGTACACCTCTCATCGATTCGAGTGAAATTCAAAGACCGTTCACACGATAACACGGCCTTTACCGGAAGTCTCGAAGAAGGTTGGAGAATTCGCCGGTGATTAGAGTGTATAGAGAATATTGCCCGTACCTGATTGATGTCAGTAGAATTGTTGACGAGCGCCCGGCAAAACTTTCAAAGCTTGAAACCCGGTACGCGATGCGTAACCTGACGCAGACCGGCCGGGTACGAAACGCCTCTGCTATGGCGTTGAAAGCAGCCCCGACGCTTGAGACTCATATAAGTATTGGGAACGTGAGGTCTTCTCTGGTTCTACACCTTGCCCGCGGAGGGTGGGAAGAATCTGTCGGCCATGCCGCGCAGCATTCTGATCTCCGTCCGCTCAGAGCCTGAGGCCGCGTCAAGGCTCGCCACGCGCCTTTCGCTTTGGACGTTCTCCAACGCCCGAACGCCTTCGGCCAGTGCCCGCCCGTTCGCGACGCTATGCGCTGCAACGCGTTGAGCAACTCCCGTCTCTTGCAGCGCCCTGTCGGCGGTTTGTTCGGCCTTCTCCGCGCGCTGCCTGTTCACCTCGCGGCCGAAGAGGAAGCCCGCCGCGGCGTAGGCCAGAGCCTCCACGCCGCCGTACAGGTACGCGTTTCTTCCCCACTGGATTTCACCAACGCTCGGGCCTGTCAGCCCGAACATCTGTTTGATGACTGTGCCGAAGTAGACGAGGATGATGATGGCTACCACCAGCGGCACCGCCCCCTGGGTAAAGGATAAGATGGTGGCGAGACTGGTCTTGAGGCCGCCCTCGGGGGGATTGACCGGCGGGGTCGGGTCGTCATTTAAAGGCATAGCTACGGGGTCTGTCGTCATGGTCAACCTCCACAAGATACAT
This sequence comes from Pyrinomonadaceae bacterium, assembly GCA_035537255.1. Lineage (GTDB taxonomy): Bacteria > Acidobacteriota > Blastocatellia > Pyrinomonadales > Pyrinomonadaceae > DASQYE01. The sequence continues at coordinate 5,299 of DATLMN010000152.1, forward strand.
GCTTATAGGTTCAGTGCGACGGCGGGCGTCATTCGCGCCCCGGCCGTCGTCGCCCGTGGTTCGAGGTGTCAGGGCAAGTCGGCGGGACGCACGGCCCTGCCCCTTCTGTCGTGTATGTCATCGAGACCCACGCGCTGGTGAAGCGACTGGCGATGTCGCGTCGACGAATCCGGTTCATCACCCTTACCTGCTCTCTTAATCTTCTATGATTGAGGCCATTGAAAACGTGTCGTGAGGAAGAAAAATTCACGAAGGGAAACAGTAGCGGCAAGAGTCGAAGAAGGGGCGGCGGCGTTTAAGTAAGGTGAAAGCCGTCGAGTAATCCTGCTTTCCTTTCGGCCCGTCGAAAATCCCTTGCCACTGCTTCGTTTTCTGAGATAATTTCGCCTGTAAATTCTGCTCACTAAGCTTTCTGTACACAACTCGGCAGAGATTCACCCTGTGATGAGTGCGGACGGGGAAATTGCTAACAATCACAATCACAAAGGAATTATTCGACGCCCTGCTGGAATGGTTAGACCCCGCTCGCGAGGCCGCGGCGCGGAAGTATGAAACCATCCGCGCCGGGTTAATCAGGATTTTCATCTCCAAAGGATTTGCCGACGCCGAAGATTTGACCGACGAGACGTTCAACCGGGTCAGCCGGAAATTGCCCGACGTCGGAGAGGATTACGACGCGAAGGTGCGCTACTGTCGAGGCGTTGCCCGTAACATCATGCTCGAAGCCTGGCGACGAAAAGAGATCGCCACCGACAGGCTCCCGGAACGGCCCGGCCATGTAGCGACCACCACCGAGCGCTACGATTGCCTGCTCAAGTGTCTCAAGCATTTATCCGAGGAGAGGCGTGAATTAATACTGGACTATTATCTATATGAGGGGCGGAGCAAAATCGATCTCCACCGACGTATGGCCGATGAACTCGGCCTCACCACCGGCGCTTTGCGGACGCGCGCGCACCACATCAGGGTGGAGTTGGAAAAGTGCGTGTCAAACTGCGTCCGTAATCTCTCGGTAAAACAAAAAGCGTCCTGGGAAGCATTATTAAGGAAGCGACAGGAGACGGATAACACCAACCAGGAGCGTCAGCCATAGCGGACAAAGAGCAGGAACAACTGAGGCGGTACTTGTTGGGCCAACTCGCGGAAGCGGACGAGGAAGGGGTGGAGGTGCGCCTCATGTCCGACGCCGCCTACGCCGAGGAGTTTGAAATCCTGGAAAACGAGTTGGTCGATCAGTACGCCGGTAACGACCTCTCGGCGGAAGACCGCGCGCGTTGTGAGCAGTATTTTCTCAACGCGCCCGAGCGCGCCGAGAAGCTTGCGTTTGCGACCTCGTTCAATCAGGCGGCCTCTGCGAACTCGCTCAATGAGACGGCCTCGGCCCGCGCTTCGGGCGCGCGGAGGCTTGAGCCTTCTCTCACCCCTGACATTGCGCCACCCGTTGCGCCCGCGTGGCGGTTCTTCTCTCCGGCGTACTTGAAGGCCGCGGCCGTAGTCATTATCGCCGTGGGCGTGGGGTTGGGCGGCTGGATTTTGCTGGCCGGGCGGCGGGAGGAAGAGAAGGGGCTGGCAGACCTCAGAGCGGCTTACAAGAATCAGCGCTTGATTGAGGCGCGCGCCACGAAATTGCCCTACGCGCCGTTAGCCGTCACACGTGGACAGGGAAAGCCGAACATCGACGAGGTCGCGCGCAGGCGGGCGGAACTACGGGCGCTCGAAGACCTTGAAGATCAACCGGGCGCCGGAGCCCAGCACGCCGCGGGCCGTTTCTACCTGGCGGATGGGCAGCTCGACAAAGCGGTCATTCACCTCGAAGCGGCGTTGAAGCAGGAGCCGAACGACGCGCAGATTCAGAGCGACCTGGGCGCGTCAATGGTGGAGCAGGGAAGGCGGGCGCTTCAGAGTAACGAAGAGGGCAAGGCTTTTGCATTGCTGGCGCAGGCTCTGGATCACATCAATAAGGCCCTGCAAATTAACCCGGACTTGCTTGAGTCCCTCTATAACAAGGCGCTTTCTTTGCAGTACATGAAGGCGTCGGAAGAGGCGCGAGAGGCTTGGCGGAACTATCTTTCGCGCGACCCTCAATCCGAGTGGGCCGACGAGGCCAGACGTAATCTCGAATCTCTCTCGTCGCGGAACGTTTCAACGTTAAGCGCCTCACAATTGCTTGACGGCTACCTCGACGCCTATCGTGCGCGCGACGATGATCGCGCGTGGGAAATCATGAGACGGAACAGGGAACCGATCACCGGAAAAATGATCGCCCCGCAATTAGAACGCGGCTACATCTCATCTACACTGAGCGGTCAGGTCGAAAGCGCGCAAACTTTCTTGCGCGCTTTCGTTTATGCCGGTGAACTGGATAGACGTAAGGGCGGCGACCTCTACATCTCCGAACAGGCCGGCTTTTACGCATCGGCCTCCGTCACACAACTCCGCCTGTCGGCAGAGGCCCTCGAAAATATCGACGAAGGCTACAGGCTGTGCCTGCTTGAAGACTACGGGCAGGCGTCGCAACGCTTCGAGCGGGCGCGCGGTCTATTCGTTGACGCCGGTAATACTCAAGGGGCCGGTTTCGCCGTTTACTGGATCAGCTACTGCCACACACGGCTCGACAGGGTTGCCGAAAGCATCGCCCTGCTGGAGACGCTAGCCCGTTTCTGTCGCAGTCACAATTACAAGTGGCTGCTCGCGCAGGCTTACGGGTGGCTCGCCACGAACCACGCGATTCTGAGCGAGCATTCCATCGCCATCAAATACGATCACCAGTCACTCAGCCTGGCCGAGACCATCTCGGACACGTACCAGATGCAGAAAGTGTCGAGCGAGCTGGGCACGCTGTATGCGCACCTGCGGCAGCCTCAGTTGTCTTTGGAGTATCACTATCAGAGCCTGTCTTTAGCAGCGCAGTCCGGCGACAGTCCGCGACAGGCGTGGCGAAACTTCTTATACACGGCGTTCGCCCTATTCGATTTCAAGTATTACGAAGCGGCCGCCGCTTTCGCCAACGAAGCGGTAATCCTCGGCGAGAGAGAGTCGATGAACCCGTCGCTGAATTACATGTTGCGCCTGAAGCTGGGGCAGATTTACAGCAAGCTCCGGCGTTTCGACGAGGCTATCGAGCAAGCCAATTTAGGATTACAGCTTGCGCAATCCGTGCCGGACACGACGGCCGGCGGGCTGTATACGGCGGCATCATATTTGAAACTGGCCGACATCCGGCGCGAAGCCGGCGACTGTGAACAGGCGATCCATAATTACAATCAGGCTCTGGGAATTTATGAGCACAAGGAGTTTGACTTCTACCGCTATGCTGCCTACAAGGGGCGTCTGCTCTGCGCGCTGGCGCTTGAGGATGAGGAATCCGTAAGACGTGATTTACCTGTTCTGCTCAACCTTTCCGACGAAAAACGCTCTGAAATCCGCGAGCAGCAATACCGCAACAGCTTTTTCGATGCCGAATACGACATCTATGACATCGCCGTCGAGTACGAGCACCGGAAGGGGGACGACGTTAAAGCCTTCAACTATGCCGAATCCGCGCGCGCACGCTCTCTGCTCGACGCCCTCGTCTCGGGCGCAAGTGTGGAGGCAGGCGACGCCGGGCCGAACGCGGTTTCCCCGCAAGTCTCCAATCCCCTCACACTGGAAAGCATCCGCCAGCGCATTCCTGTACAGATGCAGGTAGTGATGTACACGGTGCTCCCGGACAAACTGCTGGTCTGGATTATTTCTCGCGACCGTTTCGACGTCCACGAAGAGCCGGTCGCGGCCGCGGGCCTGGACGCGGATGTCCAGTCGTACCTCGAACTAATCAGGCACGCAGATGATGGTTCGCGTCAGGCTTCTCTGGAGTTGAGCGGCAAACTTTATAGAACCCTGTTCGGCGCGGTCGCCGGACAACTGGACGCGGGGAAGATGCTCTGCGTCATCCCCGACAAGTCGCTCCACTACCTGCCGTTCGCCGCGCTCGTCTCGCCCGAGAGCGGAAGATATTTGATCGAAGACTGGGCGGTTTTTTACGCCCCGAGCCTCAACGTGCTGTGGGGTTGTTCCGAGATAGCCCGCGGGAAGCCGCGCTCGAATCACGAGGTGATACTCAGCGTCGGGAATCCGGCCTTCAACCGGGAGGCTTACCCGAACCTTCCGCTGCTCCAATCCGCCGAGCGGGAGGCGAGGAGCATCGCCGCGCTTTTTAAGAACCCGACACGCCTGCTCGGCCCCGAGGCCAGTAAAGAAAAGATGCTGCGCGCCATGCAATCGGCGGACGTGATTCATTTCGCCGGGCACTACGTGATTGACGATACGAATCCGCTACTTTCGAAAATGTTGCTGGCCGCCGGGGACGCCGACGACCCGGACGAGCACCGCTCCGTGCTTTATGCCAACGAGATATTGAGATACAAACTCGACCGCGCAAAACTCGTGGTGCTGTCGGCCTGTCAAACGGGGCTTGATAAGTATTACAGCGGCGAGGGGGCAGTCGGCCTTTCGCGTACTTTCATCGGGGCGAGAATTCCTCTGGTCGTCGCCAGTCAATGGCCCGTCGATTCCGAAGGAACTGCCGCCCTGATGATTAGCTTTTATCATCACAGGCAGTCGGGTCTCTCTACCGTCCGAGCCCTGCGCGAAGCACAGGTCGAGATGTTGCGAGGCCCCGATAAGACTTACCATTCACCCTTCTACTGGGCGGCTTTCCTCTGCGTCGGCGGTTACGCAGAATATTAGCCGTGGACGCCACCACGGAAAATCATCTCAGCCCGGCACATTCTCCCCTCCTTCTGTCATATAAAGTTAGGGGAAGCGCTCGGGGCCTTTCCTTGAGTGTGAGGCCGAACGCCGTGCCTCCTCGCGCAAAAGTTGGCGCTACTCAAACCGATAACACTTGGGCCGAAGCGTTCGTGGCGCGCCTTGCGCCTCTCGCCGTCGGCCCGCAATATGGCACGAATCTCATCGACACACGGTGATTAGGAGAATCGATTATGTTACCGCCAGTACTTCGACCCGCAAAATACAACACGCCCGTCGCGGCGTTCACCATCGACGGTCTCGGCGCCTGCTGGTTCAACCGCCACACGACTCCCAGGGAATGGGAAATAGCTTTCCTTAGAGACGAGGGACACATATTTACAATCGGAGTTACAGAGATGGATCAACAGGGACGTATCGTTCAGACGTTCCCCGACACCTCTGTCGATCTGTCAAAGCACCTCAGGTTCACAGTGGCTAACTCCTCTGACGCGCATCTCTCCAGGAATGAATTCCCGGATGGGTTTTTCAAGGCCGCGCCGGATTTTTCGAGAACGGGTGATGATAGCTACGACTTCAGATGGGTGATCGACTTCCTCGGAAAAGAAGTCCCGCACGGCCCGTTAGTTAAATTGCTCAAAAAATTAGAGAGACCCGGCGGGCTTGACGTGACGATAGTCAGCATTCCGAACGCGCTCTTTTATACGAAGAGCGTCACCGAAGGGAGCGTGATCCTCGCCGAGCAGCCGAAACCATCGCAAGACGGCTTCGTGCTGGGCCGCACTAATCAAACGGTCGGAGCGGGTATCTATGCCACCACGCCGGGAGACATCGGGCTTGTCAATGAAAACGGCGACCGCGTGCTCCCTTTCCCGCTGCCTTACGTTAAAGGGCATTCGTATGAGATTTCCCTCCTGAATATGGATAAGGTGAATAAGTTAGACGCCAAATGGCGGACTGAGGAGGACGATTACGTCCTCGGAGACCTCCACCGTTATTACGACATTATGGAAGTGCGCGGCCCGAAGTACCAGTTATTTGCTCCGCGAGTGCCGCGTGCGATTGACGGGGATTGCCACGTGGTAGGCATGGGGCACAACAGCGAGAGCATTCCCAACTTCGACCTGATGACTTTGATCCAATCCTGAAGACTCGGAAGACCCGGCGGGAAGGCTTCGCCCAGACGTCCTGAGCATTTGAAAAAATGTATTGGCAACGCCAGGCTTCTGGTGAAGCCTGGCGTCGACCGGAGAATTGTGTCGTGCGTTCGCTGAGGGAAGTTGAAACGAGCTAACGGCAATCCGTCAAACCCTTTGAACCGGACTCGATTGAAGGCCGCATCCGAGCGTTACGCGCACGGAGCGGTGTCGCGCCCTGAAATGATTTTCGCAGCGCGGCCGATTATTATGGGCGGCCTCAAGGCCGGGAGTTTTGCCCTTCTCGATCTCCTTCGCCCACCTCTTAACGGGAGGGCGGGCGTCCGGCAGCCTGTTATTCAAGACGCCGCCGCGACCCTTGTCCGGCCCCGTTACAATTCCAGCGGACTCTTGACGCCCCTGCCGCCTTTATTCAGCACGTGCGTATAGATCATCGTCGTCTGCACGTCCGCGTGGCCCAGCAGTTCCTGAATCGTGCGGATGTCGTAACCGGCTTCCAACAGGTGAGTGGCGAAGCTGTGCCTGAGCGTGTGACAACTCGCCCGCTTCGTGATGCCCGACCGCTCGACCGCTCGCTTCACCTCGCGCTGGAGGATGTCCTCGGAGAGGTGGTGCCGCCTCATCATCTGACCCGAGCGAGGGTCGACCGATAGTCTGTGTGAAGGGAAGACCCACTGCCACCCCCACTCGGCCGCAGCACGAGGGTACTTGCGCTCCAGTGCGTGCGGCAGATACACGCCCGCGTAGCCGCGTCGTGAGTCCTCCTCGTGCAGGAGTCTGGCGCGCGCGAGTTGCCGTTTTAAGGCTTCGGCGAGTGGGGCGGGCAGCATCGTCCGCCGATCCTTCGCGCCTTTACCGTCTCTGACGGTGATCTGCCCGTATCCAAAGTCGACGTCTTTCACGCGCAGGCGCACACATTCCATGACTCTCAAGCCTGAGCCGTAGAGGAGACCGGCCATCAAGTGGTAGACGCCGGAGAGATGTCCGAACACGCGGAGCACCTCTTCGCGCGTCAGCACGGCGGGCACGCGCCGTGGCCGTTTCGCGTGTTCGATGTCGCCGACGAACGGAAGGTCCAAACACAGGACTTCGCGGTACAGGAACAGTAACGCGGAGAGGGCTTGATTCTGAGTCGAAGCCGAGACCCGCCCGTCCGTCGCCAGGTGAGAAAGGTAACGCCGGATTTCTTCCGCGCCCATCTCCCGCGGGTGTTTTTTGTCGTGGAAGAGAATGAAGCGCCTGACCGTCTGGACATAAGCCTCCTCGGTGCGGATGCTATAATGCTTCAACCTGATGTGATGCCGCACCTGATCGAGAAGCGGCGGCTTAGACGGCGCGGATACAGCTCTAGACATGAGGGACACTCCTGGCGGCGACAAAATGGCGGGTGGGATGAGCCGGGATTATGCACTACCATCGCGGTAAAAGCCATAATCTTGACGAACTAGACCGCGCCTCGCGGCAAAACCCCGCGATTTTACCAATTAGGCCGACAACCGCGGTAAAACTCCCCAAATTCATGCAAATCACCGATCCTGTCGACCTACTTAACGTTAATCCGCCAGAAGCTGCGACAAGAGAGCAGCGGTGCGTGCTTCATGTCGCAGCAGGGGCGGTCTAACATGCCAATGCACCCGACCGCCGGTAGTATGGCTCTCATGTTAATTGCTCATGGCTTGGTGGAAGGCTGTTCGCGGCGGCGGGTGATTGCCGCGTTGGACGGCTTCGCGTTAAGTTCGTCGCTGTGCTGAAAACAAGGAATTATGATTCGTTACGTTGATTCAATCGAATCTGTGACCGTTGAAGACTTGCGCGGCTTCTTTGTCGGCTGGCAGAACCCGCCTTCGCCCGAAACGCATCTTGCGCTTTTGAGAAACAGTAGTGTGGTTGTCTTAGCAGTTGATTCTGAAACCGGCAATGTCGTCGGCTTCATCACAGCCATTTCCGACGGAGTTTTGTCCGCTTACATTCCCTTACTCGAAGTATTGCCCGAATATCAAAAGCAAGGCATCGGGCTTGAGTTAGCACGAAGAATGTTGGTTAAGTTGAAAGATTTATATATGGTTGATTTGTTGTGCGACGAAGAATTGCAATCGTTTTACGCCAAACTTGGGATGAAGCGAGCGCAAGGAATGTTTTTGCGAAATTACGAGCGTCAAGCTGGTGCAAAATAAGCGTGTGATGCCGAAGCCGCCGTCCAACAAGTCGCTGGAGGGGACGGCGAATA
>DATLMN010000153.1:0-20321 GCA_035537255.1 Pyrinomonadaceae bacterium
CGCACAAATTAGCTCGTTCGAATCCAATCGCTTAAGTCGGATATTTGCGCCTGACCCTATGCTGCACAAAGCCGTATCGCATTATCATGAGTTGCTGACGGAGGGAGACCTGGCAGAATCTTCCCGCCGTCTGCTGGACGAGGGGCTGGAACGCGCCAAGCTCATCTTCGGAGGCCGTCGCCTTTCGCCGTACCTGCGCCCGCACTTTGTCACGGAAAGCGATTGGATGCGCATCACAGGAATTTGTGAGACCGTTTGGAGCGCGATTCAGAAAGTCAAGGACGCTGCGGTCGAAGACACAGCGCTGCTGGACGAGCTGGGGGTGACAGAGATCGAGCGCGAGCTTGTCCAGATCGATCCCGGCTACAAAGAAGTTTCACCGACCGCGCGCCTGGACTCTTTCCTCACAGAAGAGGCCTATAGCTTTGTCGAGCTAAACGGTGAAAGCCCCGCCGGGATAGCTTACGCCGATGCGGCCTACGATATTTTTCAATCGCTTCCGGTCATGAAACGTTTTAGCGAGCGCTTTAATGTGCGCCCGCTTTATGGACGCGCGAAGATGCTGGACGTGCTGCTGCGCGCGCACGCGCAATTCCTTGGCCGTCGTTCGGATCGTGCGCCGCACATCGCCATCGTCGATCTCAAGGGCATGCCGACGCAGAAGGAGTTCGAGCTTTTCAAGGAGTACTTCGAGAGCCAGGGCTATCCTGCTGTGATCTGCTCTCCCGAAGAGCTTGAATGGACGGGCAGCCGCCTGCGCAATGGAGAGTTCGAGATAGATATTGTCTACAAGCGCCTGCTCGTCAACGAATACCTGCCGATTATGGAAGAGAGCCCGGCGCTGCTTGACGCTTATCGCGCCCGCGCAGTCTGTATGGTCAATAGCTTTCGCTCTAAGCTGATTCATAAAAAGGCGCTCTTCGCAGTGCTGACGGACGAGCGGCACGCGCGCCTCTTTTCAAAAGATGAGCGCGAAAAGATCAGCGCGCATGTTCCCTGGACGCGCCGCGTGAGGGCAGAGAAGAGCGATTATCATGGCGAGCAGATAGACCTGCTGGAATTTATCAGTGCGCGCCGCGACCGCTTGGTACTTAAACCGAATGACGATTACGGCGGCCACGGTATTTTTATCGGCTGGAACACGGACGAGATTTCATGGGCCGAGGCGATGCAGAGCGCGCTGGCCAACGGCGACTATCTGGTGCAGGAGCGCGTGCCGACGGCGCGTGAGATTTTCCCTGCTTTGCAGGAGGACGGCACGGTCAATTTCGCCGAGCAACTCGTTGACCTTGACCCGCTGCTTTTTAACGGCAAAGTCGGCTCGGCATTTACGCGCCTGTCCTTTACGGAACTTGCCAACGTCAGCTCCGGCGGCGGAATGGTTCCCACTTTTATCATAGACGAAAAGTAAGCCTCGCATTCAAGGGGCGCGAGGAAATTCGGCTTTCGAGTAGAATAGACAAAGCTCGCGCAAGATTCTTACAGGCAGGGGGAGACCTGGCACATGGTTGACGAGATTGAACGGGACGAAGAGTCAGCGTCGGACGACCGACGCCAGCATGATCGCTCGCGCCTGATCGTCGATGTCTTTTTCGATGGCCGTGATGCGACGGGCGTCGCCTCCACCAAAGACATCAGCGTCGGCGGCCTCTACATGAACACTCAGACCGTCCTGCCGGAGGGCTCTGTGCTCATGTTGCGTATCCCTTTGGGTGACGAGCAGGTCGTGGTCAACGCCGAGGTGGTCTACAGCAATCCGGGGCGCGGTGTCGGCGTACAGTTTCAAGGTCTGTCGGAAAATGATCGCGCCCTGATGGAGCGCGAGCTTCCCGCTTTATGAGCTTGGATGACAAGACACAACAGGCTTCTACGCCGCCGCCAACGCTTCGCTGGCAAGAGCTTCCCATCAGCACACGGGAGTTCTTGAATCGAAAGTTGGAGGGCCTCTACGGCGCAGAGCGCGACGAGGACGCCTTTAACGCGCTCGCTTGCGATAAGCAGCGCGCTCTCTTGATCCTTGCCCGGCGATTTTTAGAATTGAACCTGTGGGATGCCGTGCGGCGCGTCGAAAATGTTTACGGCGAGGGCGGCGTCGGGATGAATTTCGATGCGTGGCCTGTGCTTTATTCGACGCTCAGGCGGCGCAAAAATTTTACGAGCCGCTTTGCCAATCACGGCGATACGACGGGCGGCTTTATAGAGCGCGGTGTCGGGCGCGCGTCGCTTCACATACTCTTTGTCGATAACGGCAAACGTCGTTGGGCCGCGCACTTCGATCTTTATAACCCCTGGGCCTCGCCGGTCAACGCCTGGAAGCATCTGCTGCATGAAAAGCTGCGCGGCTATACGCCGGACTGGCAGGCCATCGGCGCTTCGATCTGGGGCGAACGGGGCGCTCTTTTTGATCGCTTGAAAGATAAAGTCGTATAGGTTGAAAGTCGGTTGCTAACGGTGGCGTCCTGGCGCGTGCGCGCCGGGTGAAAAGGAGACCGTAATGTTTGAGCAATTCACACTCGGTATCGAAGAAGAATTTCAGATCGTTGACCCGCATACGCGCGAGCTGCGCTCACATGTCTCAGAGTTTTTAGAAGAAGGCAAGATGATTCTGGGCGAGCAGATCAAGCCCGAGATGATCCAGTCTATGATCGAAGTCGGGACTGGCATCTGTCGTAACATTCAGGAGGCACGCGCGGACATTACGCGCCTGCGCGGAATCATCTCCGGCCTTGCGCGAAAAACCGGATTGGAGATCGTCGCCGCTTCCACACATCCCATCTCGCGCTGGCAGGATCAGAAGATTTTCGACGACGAGCGTTATGAATTGCTAGTCGAAGAACTGCAAACGGTCGCGCGCTCGCTGCTGATCTTCGGCCTGCACGTGCATGTCGGAATCGCGGACCCGGAGCGGCAGGTTCACATCATGAACGCCGCGCGCTATTTTCTGCCGCACGTGCTGGCGCTCACGACATCCTCGCCCTTCTGGATGGGCCATAACACGGGACTGAAATCCTATCGCTCCGAAGTCTTCAAGCAGTTCCCGCGCACGGACATTCCGGATCATTATGATTCGCACGCCTCATTTCAGCGCTACGTCGCTCTGCTGGTCAAAACAGGCTGCATAGACAACGGTAAAAAGATTTGGTGGGACGTGCGCCCGCACCCGTTCTTCCCGACTCTGGAATTTCGCATCTGCGATATTCCGACGCGCGTTGACGACACCATTGCGATTGCTGCGCTCTTTCAGGCCATCGTCGCCAAGCTCAATAAGCTGATCGACAAGAATCTTGGCTTTCGTCTTTACAGGCGCGCGCTGATACAGGAGAACAAGTGGCGCGCCGTGCGTTACGGTCTCGAAGGCAAAATGATCGACTTCGGTAAACAGAAGGAAGTCCCCGTCAGGGATTTGATACTTGAGCTGCTGGAATTCGTCGACGACGTGCTGGACGATTTGAACTCGCGCAAAGAGGTCGAGCATATCCACACGATTCTTCAGCGCGGCACTTCCGCCGACGAACAGCTACAGATTTACCGCGAGACCAACGATCTCAAAGCCGTAGTTGATCGATTGATTCACCGGACAATGGAAGGCGTTCAGCGAGATATTCCGCTTGAGGCGGCAACACCTTTTACGTCTTCGACGACCATCTCAAAATAAAAGAAGCCGCAAAGCAAAAGAGAAGCTGCGCCAAAGGGACGCGGCTTCTCTTTTCTTCTTCGCTTCACAGCAACTCAATGCCGTTTTATTGCCTTCCTATTTCTCGTCGACTGCTTCCTCTCCGTCGCGGCTCTTGTGCTTCATCGATTCCCGCAGGAAATTCTCGAAGATGATGCGGCCGTCGCGTGATTCGTTTGGGTGCTCCCAGCGCGTGCGATTCTTGTTCCAGTCCTCGAAGGATTTTTCCAGATGGAACTGGACGGTGTAGATCAATTGGCCGTCGCCGCGTTTGACCATCATCTGGTTACGGCACAGGTAGGCCGTGGCGAGAAGCTGAAAGCCCTGGGGCACGCGATCAAGTTGCAGGCCATGATTCTGCCAGACGCGCAGTATTCGCGCCTCCTTGGTGTAATCCTGCCAGATGCCGGACTCCGCGTCGTTGATGCCCTGAAAGATCGGATCATCCGGTTCTGTGATGCGTATAAAGCGGTACTGGTATTCAAAAGAACGATTGTCGCGCCGCTCGTGCTGCTCCATATTGTCTAGCGTCATGACGCGCGCGCCGAATCCTAAGCCCACCAGTTGGTGACCGCCGCAGATTCCAAGCACAGGTGTGCGAGTCGAGCGAATAAAGCGACCGAACTCTTCCAGGTGCGTCGGATTGTAGTAGTCGAAATCGCGCAGCGTTCCGCTCAGGACGATGGCGTCGGGCTCGAAATCACGCGTGGCCTCTGTCAGCTCTGAAAGATGCGCGACGCGCGTCGTCGGCCTTTTGACGAGCCGCGCGATATTGTTCAGAATATTTTCGACCGCCAGCTCGGAGATTTTGCGCTCACGCTGAAGCTCCAGCGCAGCGTTTCGACCCCACTCGTGGCGCGCTACCTCAGAGATGTCCTCTTCATGGCGCAGCAGGGAATTGATGACCAGCACGCGCGCCTCTTCGATCCGTTTTTCAATCGGCTCGTAACGGCAGAACGTGCGCTGGTTGAAAGGAAATGGCAATGGCTCTGGGGCGTCCGGTGGTGTTGTATGTTCCAAATTGATCTCTTCTATCATTGCTAAAGTGTTAGATGCGCGGGCGCTCCCTCTCTTTGCTCAGGCTCGACGCTGCTTTGTGTTCTGATTAAATTGCGGGACGGGCGTTCCGGCCCCTGCTTCCCTGATCTCCGCCTGCAACTCGTTTAAAAGCAGCGTGCGCAGGCGTGCTCGAAATGTCTGGCTGCGTTTCTCGCCCAGCTTCTCGATTAAGAGTAACATGCGATGCCAGGAAGATTCGAGTTCATCCGCAAGTCTGGAAATCTGCGTAATGTCATACGGCACGGCGATGTCTGCACAGCCGGCGCGCGCAAAGACAGCAAGATAACGTGCCGTCGCCAGATCAGGGCAGAGCATGCGCCGCCGCCCCGCTTTTAATTCTACACCAAGCAGGGTGTGCTGCACTTCAACATTTTTTACCTTCGCGGGAAAATTCAGATGAGCAGCGCGAGTCCGCAGGCGCAGGATTTTCTCTCTCTAAATAGCGGGCAGCCACAAATCGTTGAGCGCGTCTTTGATCTGCACAACCGATTGTGCCACAGGCGCAGCACGCTCTGCGCGTACATCCTGTGTAGCGGGCGCGGCGGCTGTCGCTGCGCTGGCTGCGCCGGGAGGCGGGATAATTAGATTCGCACTCTGTTTGGCCACGGCGATAAAATTCATATCAACTAAAGTTCAAGCCTTTAAGGGAGCAGCTTCAAAGCATACCCGTTCAGACTCTTAACCGGAAGCCAAAACTTGTGCCCTTACTCTTTTAACGAGTCGTCGCGGCGGTCGTCACGCCCGGCCTCTTCTGAAAAGCGTCTATCACGCGCCCCGGAAACAGCCCCAGATAAAAGACACCCAGGATAGTAATCACAAGCGCAGCGGCAATGGACGCGGGCACGTGCGGCGCGATCCACTGTGTCGTGCGCTCGCGGAAGAACATGACGATAATCAGCCGCAAATAGTAGTAGGCGGAAATGGCAGTGTTGAGCACGGCGATCACGACCAGCCCGTAATACCCTTCGTTGAGTGCCGCGCGAAAGACCATGATCTTGCCCATGAACCCTGCCGTCAGCGGCATGCCCAGCAGCGAGAGCAGGAAAAGCGAGAGCGCGAAGGCCAGTGTGGGCGCGCGAAATCCAATGCCGTTGTAATCCTCTACCTCCGTGCGGCGATCATTGCTGCGCGAGATCAGCGTGACGACGGCAAATGCTCCCAGATTCATTACGGCATAAGTCAGCATGTAGAAGGCCACGGCGGCCATCGCCGCGCTCCTTTGCTCTGCGTCGCTCGTCGCGCCAGCCCCTATAAATCCGACGAGGGCGTAACCCGCGTGCGCGATTGAGGAATACGCGAGCATACGCTTGACGTTGTTCTGGACAATGGCGACGACGTTTCCGACCGTCATAGTAATGATCGCCATCACCAGCAAGGCGTTGAGCCACGCGGCATGAGCCAGTCCCGCAGTGCTCGCAGCGGTCGCTACAAAGGGAAAGCCGAAGACGAAGACGCGCAGGAACGAAGCGAATCCGGCGGCCTTTGGCCCAGCCGCCATAAAGGCCGTGACGGGCGTGGGCGCGCCCTCGTAAACATCCGGTGTCCAGATATGAAAAGGAGCGGTCGCAACCTTAAAGCCAAAGCCCACGAGCAGCATCGCGGCACCCGCGAAAAGCAGCGGCGGATAAATAGAGTCGTTAATACGTACGGCGATCTGCGCGATGTTGGTCGTCCCAGCCTGTCCGCCTTCAGTCGCCGTCGCTCCGTAGATCAGCGCGATGCCGTAGAGCAAAAACGCCGAAGAGAAAGAGCCAAGGATAAAGTATTTGAGCGAAGATTCGTTCGAGCGCAAATCCGTCCGACGAAAACCCGCCATCACATAAGTGGCTATGGAAAGAATCTCAAGCCCCAGAAAGATGATGACAAGGTCGCCGCCAGAAGCCATCAGCATCATCCCGGCGGTCGCGAACAACAGCAGCGAATGAAACTCGCCCGCAGGCAAGTCCTCGCCCTCAACCCAAACCATAGAGATCAGAATAGTGAGCGCCGAGACGAGCAGAAAAATCAGCGTGAAGCTCAGCCTTAGCCCGTCGAGCACGATCATGCCGTTGAACGTTCCGCCGGAAGTAAGCGGCGTGCCCGTGCCCGCCCAATCGAGCCACATCCAGACGGAAGAGACGGCAGCCGCCAGCAGCCCGAAGAGCGCCAGGCCTCCTGTCAGCCAGCGCTGGCGCGGTCGCGCGAAGGCATCCACCAGCATCACCAGCACAGCCGCGAAGCCTACGATCAACTCCGGCAGGATTAAAAGGAAGTTGATGTCGGCTTTCAGGACTTGAAATGCAAGACTCAGGTTCATCTGTTTCCAAACGAGGCACGCAAGAGAGAGCGCAAGCGTGTGCTTACTTTGCGCTCGAAGCGGCGGCCTCCTTAGGCTCTACGGTTAAAAGCTTATTAAGATTATCGCGAATGATCTTTTTATACTCTTCGGGTTGGGTCATGCCGACGTGTTTGGGCGCGGCCAGTTTGCCCTCCTTATCGAAGAAGACCACGTAGGGCAAGCGCGTTCTGGTCGAAAACTGCGCGTACGTCAACTGCGTCGGGTCGCGCAGCACAGGAAATGTCAGCTTGTGTTCCTTGACGAAATCGCGCAGGCCGCTGTCAGACAATTGCTCGCGCCTGTCTATACTCACCCAGAGAAATTTTACCGGCTGATCACGATATTCCGCGCGCAGCTCTTCTAGCGCGCGCAGCTCCACTGTGCAGGGGCTGCACCACGTCGCGCCGAACGAGACCAGCAGGACATTACCCTTCATCTCTGCAATATCGTAAAACTTGCCGTCTATCCCGTGCAGCTTGATATTGACTTCGTAAATGGGCATCTCGCCCGTTTGCGCCGCGCCGCGCAAAGGCGTAGAGCTTAGCGCTGCGCCGAGCAGGCAAGCGATAAGCAAAGAAGCTATGAAAAATCTCTTCATAAAAATAGTGTGCGACGCATCCAGATTATCTGCGTGCCTCGACAGGCTCTGAAACATCCGCCTGCGGAGCAGACAGTCGCGCGCGCACGGCTTGAACCGCATCACGCGAGCGATCCAGACACGGCCTCGGGTAAACTCCCATAAAAAGCATCAGCAGGAGCAGCGGCGCGAGCAGCACGAACTCGCGCACATGCAAGTCTGAGAGGCGAGCGTTCTCCGCATGACGTATGCGCCCGAAGACGACGCGCTGCAACATCCACAGCATATAAACGGCGGCCCAGATCACGCCCGTCGCGGCCAACGCGGTCGTCACCCACGCCCAGCGGTGCGACGAAGTCCACATCCCCAGCATGATCAAAAACTCTCCGACGAATCCGTTCAGGAACGGCAGGCCGATTGACGAAAGCGACGCGAAAACAAAAAAGGCAGAGAACCACGGCATCGAATGCGAGAGACCGCCGAAGTCCGCGATCATGCGCGTGTGCCGCCGATCATAAATCATCCCTACGAGAAGGAAGAGCGCGCCCGTCGAAACGCCGTGATTGAGCATCTGGTACAGCGCGCCCTGCATCCCCGTCTCCGTAAAAGAGAACAGACCCAGCACGACGAATCCCATGTGGCTCACGGATGAATACGCGACCAGCCGTTTCACGTCGGGTTGAACCATCGCCACCAGCGCGCCGTAGATAATCCCTATCACGGAGAGCGTAATAATCAGCGGCGCGAAATCATGCGCGGCCGTCGGAAACAGCGCCAGATTAAAACGCAGCAGCCCGTAAGTTCCCATCTTCAACAGCACGCCCGCGAGGATGACAGAGCCAGCGGTCGGCGCTTCCGTATGCGCATCCGGCAGCCACGTGTGCAGGGGGAAGAGCGGGACTTTGATGCAAAAAGCGAAGGCGAATGCCAGAAACAGCAGCGCCTCTGCGCGCGGGCTGCGCGACGCAATCGTCACGCCGTCGCGCATGGCACTCAAGATCGTGACGTAATCGAAAGAGCCGTAGATATAGTAGAGCGCGATGATGCCGACCAGCATCAACAGGCTTCCGACCGCCGTATAGATAAAGAACTTGGTCGCCGCGTAGATGCGCGCCTTGCCTCCCCAGATACCGATAAGGAAGAACATCGGTATCAGTGACGCTTCAAAAAAGAGATAAAAGACCAGCAGGTCAAGCGAGACGAAGACGCCGATCATCGCCGATTCCAGTATCAGCAGAAAGACGTAAAAGGATAGCACACGCTTTTCCACGGAGCGCCAGCTTGACAGAATAGAGATCGGCATCAGCAGCGTCGTCAAAATCACCAGCCACAGACTAATACCGTCGACGCCGACGTGATAGTTCGCGCTGATCGCGCTGATCCAGGGAATATTCTGCTCAAAACGAAAGCCCGTCCCGTAACCTCCGCCGGTCAATAAAAGAAGCGAGAGCGCAAAGTTCAGCAGCGAGACAGAGAGCGCAATCCAGCGGTAATGCGTCTCGCGCCCGTAAGGCGCAAAGCGATGGCCGATGGCCGCGAGCGCGCCGACCACCGGCAGGAGAATCAAAATTGTGAGCAGAGGAAATTGCTGCATAAAAACCTTCGTGCCCGTTTAATAGTAAATGCTATTTAATACTGTAATAGGCGAAGTAGCCTATGACGGCGAGCGCGCCGAGCAAAATAATAGCAGCGTAGCTGCGCACGAAACCGACCTGTATGTAACGCACGACCGCTCCGATCTGCGCCACACTGCGACCCAGCCCGTTGACGATGCCGTCAATGACAGACACATCAAAAAGTTTCCAGAGCCCCTCGCGCGAGCCCACTTTGATCGGATTGATGATCGTCGCATCATAAATCTCGTCAACGTAATATTTGTTTTCGAGCAGTCGTGGCATTTTAAGCAGCGGGCGCTTCTGGAATAAAAACCAACCCAAAGCGATGCCCGCCAGACCGATCAGGACGGAGATCGCGGAAAATATTCTCTCGTCTCGCACCTCTTCCGCCGAATGCGCGCGCTTCGCAGCGGGCTCGTTCTGCGCGCCCTCGCCCACAGACAAGGGCGACGCGCCGTCATGCGGCTGCGGCGTCGGCGAAAGGAAACGCGGCGCGTCCGCTCTGTTCCCTTCATGGCCGCCAGCCTCGCCTGCTCCCGCGACTTCTGCATTCTCCGGCGCGTGTGCGATGACCGGCTCAAGCGTGTGCTCGAAATAGTTTTCCACGCGCCCGCCGCTCAAGGCATAAGGAATGCCGACGAGCCCTCCGACCGTCGAGAGGATCGCCAGAATAATCAGCGGCACAGTCATCACCCAGGGCGATTCGTGCGGCTCGTGTACCACATGCTCGTCGTGTGCGCCTTGCGCCTGAGCCTGCGCTTCATCATGATGCGAAAGTCCCTCTGACACATGCTCGCCCGGCTCGTGATGCGGGCGGTCGCCAGCCGAAGCCGCGTGCGCGTCGTGTTGCTCTTCGCCCTCGTCGTAGCCGTGCGCGTGCGCTTCGTCTGCCTGCCCGCCAGCGTGCGACTCGCGAAATCTCTCCGCGCCCCAGAAGGTCATGACCATCAGTCGCGTCATGTAGACGGCCGTCATCCCCGCTGTGATCGCGCCGATGACCCATAAGAGCTTGCCGAAGCCGCTCTCGAATCCTATGCCTGCGGCGCTCCAGGTCTTCCACAGAATTTCGTCCTTGGAGAAAAAGCCCGCCCAGATCGGAATACCGCAGATCGCCAGCCATCCCGTCAGCATCGTCGCAAACGTGATCGGCATGTATTTCCTTAAGCCACCCATACGCCGCATGTCCTGCTCGTGATGCATGCCGTGAATGACAGAGCCGGAGCCCAGGAAGAGCAGCGCCTTGAAGAAAGCGTGCGTCATCACATGAAAGATCGCGGCGACGAACGCTCCCACGCCGCACGCCAGCATCATGTAGCCAAGTTGCGAGATGGTCGAGTAGGCCAGCACTTTCTTTATATCGTTCTGGGCCAACCCTATGGTCGCGGCAAAGAGCGCCGTCAGAGCGCCTATGATCGCGACGATGAACATGGCTGTCGGCGCATGCACGAAGATGGCGGAGCAGCGCACGATCATATAAACGCCGGCCGTGACCATCGTCGCCGCGTGAATCAAAGCGGAGACAGGCGTCGGCCCGGCCATAGCGTCCGGCAGCCAGACGAAAAGCGGAATCTGCGCAGACTTGCCCGTCGCGCCTATAAAGAGAAGAATGGCCGCGCTGGTGATGCCGCCCGCGAACAGCGCCCTCCACGTAAACGGATCGACCGGCATTCCGTTGATAATCTGAAGCGCGCTCTCCACGCCCTCTTTGGGGAAAAAACTGATCGTGCCCGTCAAAAAGAAGACGAGCATGATGCCGAGCACGACTCCCCAATCGCCTACACGGTTCGCGATAAAAGCTTTCTTCGCCGCATCGCCGGCCTCTTTGCGGTCTGTGTAATAACCGATCAGAAGATAAGAGCAGAGCCCGACGCCTTCCCACCCGACGAACATCAACAGAAGATTGTCCGCCAAGACGAGCGTGAGCATCGAGAACATAAACAGATTCAGGTAAGCGAAGAAGCGATAGAAACCCTTATCGCCATGCATGTACCCGGTGGCGAAGATGTGTATCAGCAGGCCCACGAAGGTGATAAAGAGCGTGTAGATGCCGCTCAAGCGATCCATCGCGAGGCCAAAGTCCGCGCGAAAGTTTTCGACCGCAATCCATGACCATAGTTGATCTAGCACGACGCGCGGCTCTTCACCGCGCAGCGCGCCCTCCGGCCCAAACGCGACGATAAAAGCGACGATGGTCGAGACTGCTACTGCGCCGCACGCCACCAGGCCGATCAAGGCTTCGCTGCGCAGACGCCTGCCCAGAAACCAGTTGATCGCCGCTCCCGCCAACGGCGCAAAGATGATCAGGCTGAGAAGATTGTTTTCGTGCATAAACGCTCGTCGGCTTTGAGAGCCTGCGCTCTATAACTTCAAGATATTCGCTTCGTCCACGTCCAGAGATTCGCGGTTGCGGAAAATGGCTATGATGATGCCGAGACCGACAGCGGCCTCTGCCGCCGCGACCGTCATCACGATAAAGACGAAGAGCTGTCCGGACACGTCCTTAAAGAAACTGGAAAAGGCGACGAACGTCAGATTGACGGCGTTGAGCATCAGCTCTATGCACATAAACATAGAGATCACGTTACGCTTGATGATGACGCCGACCACGCCAATCGTAAACAGGACGGCCGACAGTGCCAGATACCATGAGAGTTGCGGAGTCATATTCTCTAATCCATTTCCCGATCATCTATGCGCGTTACGCGCCGCGCTTCATCCCTTTCACCTAAAACCTCAGCCGCCTCTGCGGTCGTGCGTGTAATGACGGGCGTCGCATCGGCAACCACCCCGGGCTCAACCAGATGTCTGGGCAGAACCTGCGCGCCCGGGATGACGCGTGCGCCTTCTGCCAGAAGACCTCCGCGCCGCGCCAGCGTCATCGCGCCGACAATCGCCATCAGCAGCAGCAGGGAAGTAATCTCAAACGGCAAAAGGTATTTCGTAAACAGCCCCGTGCCAATCGACATTGTCAAACCGACATCGGAATCATTCGTGCCCGGCGTGTCAGGCGAATTCCCCACAAAGGAGATGATAAAAGCGGCCTCGGCAAAGAGCAGCGCGGCCAGCACAATGGCCGAAGGCAAGAGATAACGTGTACGCAGTTGCGGGCGCTCTTCCTCTTCGACGTTTAAGAGCATGATGACGAAGACCACCAGCACCATGATCGCGCCCGCGTAGACGATGATCTGCACGGCGGCGATAAAGGGCGCGGCGAGCATCACGTAGAGCGAGGCGAGCGAGATAAAGACTCCGATCAGAGAGATCGCGCTGTAGAGCGGGTTGCGCTGCGCAATCATCGCGACGGCGCAACCGATGGCGAGTCCCGCAAACAGTATGAAGAGAAGAACTGTCATTGTTTCAGACTATAGGGATAAAGATCATGAAGATAGTTCTTCATCCGATCTTTCCTGCCAAGCGTTATTGACGAACTCGCTCGCTAACCCAAAAACGCCAGATTCGTCCTGAAGAAATTGCTCACCGCATCGATCACGCCGGTGATCTGCAAGGTGGCCGTCAGGATGATGTTCAGGATGGCGACCGGCAACAGGAATTTCCATCCGAAGTTCATCAACTGATCGAAACGAAAACGCGGCAGCGTGCCGCGCAGCCAGATATAAACGAACAGGAAAAAGATGACCTTGCCGAGAAAATAGAAGACGCCGAGGATCGGCACTTGCTTGACGAAAGGGCCATTCCAACCGCCCAGAAAAAGTGTCGTCGCCAGCATCGAGACCGTAAACATGTTGATGTATTCGGCCATAAAGAAGAGCGCGAATTTCATCGCGCTGTATTCCGTATGGAAGCCTGCGACGAGTTCCGTCTCCGCTTCCGGCAGATCGAACGGCACGCGATTAGTCTCTGCAATGGCCGAGATGAAATAGACTATAAAGCCCAGTGGCTGCACCCAGAAGATGTACCAGCCCATTCCTTGAACGCCGTACTGTTGCTCGACGATGCTGTAAAGATCGAGCGTGCCCGATTGCAGAATTACTCCGATCAGCGCCAGCCCGAGCGAAAGCTCATACGAGATCAACTGCGCGGCGGAGCGCAAGCCTCCCATCAAACTGTACTTGTTATTTGAAGACCACCCGGCGAGCGCGATCCCGTAAA
Source organism: Pyrinomonadaceae bacterium (assembly GCA_035537255.1). Classification (GTDB taxonomy): domain Bacteria; phylum Acidobacteriota; class Blastocatellia; order Pyrinomonadales; family Pyrinomonadaceae; genus DASQYE01. Next base: position 13,353 of record DATLMN010000153.1, read on the forward strand.
CTCCAACAGACGTGATGCCCAGCACATAAAGCAGCGCGACATCAAAACGCGTGACGACCAACTGGATTGCGCCCACGAGCGGAAGATTCATGGTCGGCCCGAAGGGGTAAACGATGATCGTCATCAGCGCGGCGGTCGTCGCAATCACGGGCGCTAAAAAATAGACGAACTTCGTCGATTTATCCGGGACGATGTCTTCTTTGAAGATGAATTTGAGCAGGTCTGCCAGCGGCTGTAGCATCCCGCCGTAGCCGACGCGGTTCGGGCCCAGACGCCCCTGTATAAACGCGAGCACGCGGCGCTCCGCCAGCACAGTATAAGCCACAATCCCCATCACCACCGCGAAGGCGATCATGATTCCGGTCAACTTAGCGCCCGCGAATACTAGATTATCCCAATCCATCATTCAATTTTGGATTTTAGATTTTGGATTTTAGATTAACCCTTCGGGGCATCTTGAACTTTGGAATCAAGCCTTTCAACTTCTGCCGCTCGCCAATCCAAAATCCAAAATCTAAAATCCAAAATGGCCTCAGTCTCCTGCAACGGCCTCTGTGCGGCGCAGAGAGGCATCAACCGTGATCTGGTAAAGCGGCGAGATCGCCACGGTCGGGGGCTCAGGATTGCCCGCCGCGAGCAGATGAAACTGCGGCGTCTTTCCCGTCAAAGTTCCGGGCTTGAACAACTCGTGGCCCACCTCCGGCGTCTCCATAATCTTCTCCGCCGATTCGTTCAGGGCTTCAACGCGCACGCGTATGCTCTCCAATTCGCTTGAGAGGTCGCGCTGCTCTGCGACCGTGTAGCGTGCCTGCACAGGCTTCGTCTCGTCTTTCAAAAGCGGGTAGCGTAAATCCCTGTATGCCGGAATGCGCGAGGCAGCCTCTTTAAAGACCGCGCTCGCGGACATCTGGAAATTAAAATCAATACCCAACTCGCTCGCCAGTTGCGAAGTAATCACCCAGTCCTGTTTCGATTGATGGACGGGCGGGATTGATTGGCGCACGCGCTGCACCAGCCCGTCGTTATTCGTAAAAGTCCCGTCGGATTCGGCCCATGACGCCGCAGGAAACACAACGTCTGCGAACCGCGTCGTCTCGGTCTCGAACATTTCCTGCACGACGAGGAAATCAAGTTTTGAAAGCGCTTCCTCGCGCCCGGCAAGGTGCGAGGGCAAAAAGCTTCCGGCGATGTACATCGCTCGCACACTGTCGCCCGCAGCGTCCAGCATCTCTGTGGCGCTCTTCGGGCCTTTCATCATCCCTGTGTCATGCGCGCCGAAGCTATTGTTATAAAGCGGCAGCGGATGCAGCAGCACCCGGCGGGATTCTTTACCGAAAGTGTAGGGAAGCTGCGCGACGACCGCTTGCGCTTCCGGGCTCAGCACGCCGCCGAACATAATTATAAGATCGCCCTCCGTGCCCGTCAGGGCGCGGCGCAGCTCTATCAACTCTATCTCTTCGACGCCAAGCCTTGCCGCCGCGAGCTTGTTGTGCGCTTGATTCGCAATCGCCAGCACGACGGCGTCCTCTGTGCCGGGTCGTATGTGCAGGAATTTCGACGCCTGTTGCTTCAAGCGAATCGGCACGCTGTTGACGATCAAAAGATTCGCGCCGCCGTTACGCACGGCCTGTCTGATCTGCCTGCCCGTAAGGGGCTGCAACTCTTCCGGCTCGCCGCCGATCAGCAGGATCGTCTTCGCATGACGAATGTCGCGATGCGTACTGATCGGCCCACTCAAATTATCGAAGAACGGTTGAAGACTGAACGCTTCGGTCGCGGCGTAATTGTCCGTGCCGACCACTTCGGTCGCGAACTTGTGAAGCGCGTAAAGAGATTCGTTCGTCAGGCGCGGGCTGCCCACTACGCCGATGGCAGAAGCGCCATGAGCTTCCGCCACGCCATCCAATTTAGAGGCCGTATAACGAATCGCTTCATCCCACGTCGCGGGAATCAGCTTGCCGCCCTTCTTGTAACGAATCATGGGCGTGCGCAGGCGCTCTTCGTGATTGACGAACGGATGGCCGAAGCGTCCTTTGATGCAGAGGAATTCGCCGTTGTGGCCGTTGACATAGCGGTCGCGCGCGACGATACGCATCAACTCACCCGACCGCGAGCCTAAGGACATAGCGCAGCCGTCCGAGCAGTAAGTGCAGGTGGAAATCGTCTGTGATAATTCCCACGGGCGAGCCTGATGACGATACGTTGCATCAAGGAGTGTGCCCGTCGGGCAGACCTCTATACAGTTTCCGCACTGCGAGCAGTTGAGCCAGCCGCCGTACGTACCGATCACTGTATTAGCGCCGCGCCCGCCCGCCTCAATCGCATCCTCGCCCATCCACTCGTCGCACACGCGCGTGCAACGCTTGCAGAGAATGCAACGCTGCGGGTCGTTGGCGACAATCGGCGAAAGATATTTCTCCGGCGCGTAGTTCTTGGTCTCTGTAAAGCGCTCTTCCAATCCTCCCCAATCGAAGGCCATCTCCTGCAATTCGCACTCGCCGCCGCGATCACAGACCGGACAGTCGAGCGGGTGATTCGCCAGCAGAAATTCCACCATCGCGCGCTGCGCCTTCTCTATCTCTTCGCTCTGAGTGGTGACGATCATGCCGTCCGTGCAGGTGATAGTGCAGGACGTTTGCAGCTTAGGCATCTTCTCAATACGCACCAGACACATGCGGCACGATGCCTGTAAAGCGAGGTCTGAGTAGTAGCAGAAGGATGGAATATCAAAACCCTTCTCGCGGCACACGTCTATCAGGCGCGCGCCCTTCGCCACCTGATGATCCTGACCGTTGATAGTTACTTTTACTGATTCAGTTGACATTTTAATAATTTCAAATCACAGATTTCTGAAATGGCTAGACTGTTGTTGCCTCCGGCTGCACGAGCGGTATTAGATGTCGCCGGAAATCCTCCGGAAACTTTTTGATCGCAGATTGAATAGGCCAGGCTGCGGCATCACCAAGCGGGCAGAAAGACTTGCCCTCGATGTTGTCGCAGAGGTCCAGGATCAACTGCGCATCATCCGGACGGCCTTCGCCGCGCGCGATGCGCTTGAAAATCTTGACCAGCCAGTCCGTGCCCTCGCGACACGGCGTACACCAGCCGCAGGATTCGTGCTTATAAAATTCGATCAGATTTTTCGTCGACTCGAAAATGTCCACGGTCTCGTCCATCACGATAAAACCGCCGGAGCCGACCATAGACCCTGCGGCGACGAGCCCCTCGTAATCCATCTTGACATCTTTGCCCAGAATATCCGCTGCGGGCATGATGTAGACGCTTGAGCCGCCCGGTATCACCGCCTTCAGTTTCTTTCCATCCGTGATGCCGCCGCAGTCTTCCATGATGAACTTTTCCATGTCGTCGTAGCCCATCGGAAGCTCATAGACGCCCGGACGATTAACGTGGCCGGAGACAGACCAGACCTTTGTGCCGCCGCTTTTTTCCGTGCCCAGCTTTTGATAAGCCTCGCCGCCAATCTTGATAATGTCCGGCACAGCCGTCAGCGTCTCGACGTTATTGACGACGGTCGGGCAGCCGTAGAGCCCCGCGACGGCAGGGAAGGGAGGCTTCATACGCGGATGCCCGCGCAGACCTTCGAGCGAATTAAGGAGCGCAGTCTCTTCGCCGCAGATGTAAGCGCCAGCGCCGGAGTGCGTGTAAACCTCACACGAAAAATCCGAGCCCATGATTTTTTCGCCGACGAAGCCCGCGCTGCGAGCCTCTTCAATAGCCTGATCCATAATCTCTATCAGGTAGCGATATTCGCCGCGCGTGTAGCAGTAGGCCGCGCGAGAGCCGAGCGCGTAAGCGGCGATCAGCATGCCTTCGAGCAGCATGTGCGGGTCGCGCTCCATCAGGTAACGGTCTTTGAATGTGCCGGGCTCGGACTCGTCCGCATTGCAAACCACATATTTGGGCTTCGGGGAATCCTTCGGGACGAAACTCCATTTCATTCCCGTCGGAAATCCAGCGCCGCCGCGCCCGCGCAACGAGGACTTCTTCACCTCGTTGATGACATCATCCGGCGACATGCCGTCGAGCACTTTCTTCAAGGCTTCATAACCGCCGTGCTGGCGATAGACTTCAATCGAGCGCGAATTTTCCAGATTCACGCGCGCCAGTTGAAGAGGCTCACAACCGATTGCACCGATAAACATAAATGTTTCTCTAAACGGAAATCACAAAAACTTTATAGCCTATGAAAAGACTATCGCACGCCGTTGCTGAGCTGCCCGCCGCGACAACGCTCTATAATCTCGTCGACCTTCTCCGGCGTCAGGTTTTCGTAGTAATCGAAGCCTATCTGCATCATCGGAGCAGTGCCGCAAGAGCCAAGGCATTCGACCTCCGAGAGCGAGAATTGTCCGTCCTCGGTCGTCTCTCCCGGCTTGATGCCGAGCTTTTCCGTGCAGTGTTTAGTAATCCGACTCGCGCCTAAGATTTTGCAAGAGAGCGTACGGCACACCTGAAGGTGATAGCGACCGACAGGCTTCGTGTTAATCATCGAATAGAAGGTCGCCACTTCCCAGATGTCCGTGATGCGCACGCCCAGGCGATCAGCCAGATAGGCCACACCGGGCGGGTCAAGGTATCCGCGCTCGCGCTGCACGATAAACATCAAGGGCAGAATTGCAGAGCGTTTGCGCTCCGGCGGATACTTGGAGAAATGCCCGTCAATCTCCGCTTCGACCTCCGGCGAAAAGACGGCTATCTCGTCAGGGACTTTCGCCTCCTGCGGCAGCGGATTGTTTGGCGTGAATTGCTGGGACATAAAATGCAGTAGTCAGGACTCAGAACACAGGACTCATAATAAAATCGGTTTGCTTATTCTGAATCCTGTGTTCTGAGTCCTGAGTCCTCATCTATCAATTTCTCCGAGCACGATGTCCAGAGAGCCGATGATGGCGACGACATCGGCGATCATCTCGCCTTCGACGAGCTGGGGCAGCGACGAGAGATTGACGAAGCTCGGGCCGCGAACGTGTACGCGCGCGGGCTTGGGCCCACCGTTTGATTTGACGTAGACGCCCAGCTCGCCCTTAGAGCCTTCAATCGGGTGATAGACCTCGCCCGCCGGAACATCGAATCCTTCGGTCACGATCAGGAAGTGATGTATGAGCGCATCCATGTGCGTCTTCATCGCTTGACGATCAGGCAGCACGACCTTCGGCGCATCCGCCTTGACTGGCCCGGGCCGAAGGCGCGAGAGCGCCTGCAACACGATCTTGTGCGACTCTCTCATCTCACGCATACGCACCATGTAACGCGCCCAGACATCGCCGTCCGCTTCAATCGGCACTTCAAAATCGTATTTCTCGTAACCCGTGTAAGGGTTCGCGCGTCGAATGTCTATGTCGACGCCGCTGCCGCGCAGGCAAGGGCCGGAGAGTCCCCAGTCAATCGCATCCTCTGCGGAGATGCGCCCGACGCCCTGCGTGCGGTTCTGAAAAATCTGGTTGCCGGAAAGAAGCGTGTGAAACTCATCGACGGCCTTCGGAAAATCGTCCGTGAACTGTTTGCAGCGCCGCTCGAAGCCCGAAGGCAAGTCCATCATCAAACCGCCGATGCGAAAATAGGATGGAGTAAGCCGTCCGCCCGACGCAGCCTCGATCAGATTCAGGATTTTCTCGCGCTCGCGGAAACAGTAGAAGAAGACGGTCATCGCCCCTATGTCCAGAGCGTGCGTCCCCAGCCAGACAAGGTGCGAGGCGATGCGTTGCAGCTCGCACATCAGGACGCGAATCACCTGCGCGCGTTCGGGTATCTCTAAGCCCAAAAGCTTTTCGACGGCCATCACGTAGGCAAGGTTATTGCCGAGCGGATTCAGGTAATCCATGCGATCCGTGATGACTATGCCCTGCTGATATTTTTTGTACTCGAAAAGCTTTTCCATGCCCGTGTGCAGATAGCCTATGTCGGGCGTGGCGCGCACGATCATCTCGCCGTCGAGCACAAGCTCAAGACGCAGGACGCCGTGCGTCGAGGGGTGCTGTGGCCCCATGCTGATCGTCATCTGCGTATCCAGCGGACGATCTACGAGCTCGAATTGCGGCGGAAGAGATACCATTTTAGATTTTGGATTTTGGATTTTAGATTATCGCTTTCCGAATCTTGAACTTTGAAACGCGGCCCTTCAACTTGCGCGGCTCGCCAATCCAAAATCCAAAATCTAAAATCCAAAATGCTTTACGTTAGGCTGTACGGCTCGTAGCCGCGCAGCGGAAAATCTTTACGTAGCGCGTGGCCCTCCCAATCGTCCGGCAGCAAGATACGCCGCAGGTCGGGATGGTCGTCGAAAATCACTCCGAAGAGATCGTAGGTCTCGCGCTCGTGCCAGTTGGCCGTGCGCCAGATGCCTGTCACCGTCGGCACGTGCGCGTCGTCTTCCATGAGCACAACTTTTAAGCGCAGGCGATGATGATGCCGTGTCGAGAAAAGATGATAGTTGACCTCGAAACGGGGCTCTTCTTCCGGGCCGCGATCTGCGCCGCAGATGTCTGCCAGGAAATTGAATTCCAGACCGGGCGCGGTCTTGAGAAACGAGCAGACCGCGACGATCTGCTCGCGCGGGACGATGATGGTGATCTCGCCGAAGGCTTCTATGACCTGGCCGACCCCTTCCGGGTGTGCATGCTGCAACGCCGTCACCAACGGCGACGGCGTTACGGCGTTATTAGACGTAGGCTCAGCCTGTGCGTCAGGTCGCCCTGCTTGCTCTGTTTCGTTCGACATCGTTCAAAGAGGAGTTTGCCTGTGCTCCTGACCCGAATCTGTTGCTCAAATGCTTCGTTTATCTGGATTCTCTCAGGACGAGCGACGGCGCTCGTGCTTTGAAGCAATCGTGTAGGGGCGCGACTGCGACTGCTCAGAAGAAGTTTGTGCGGCGGCCTCGTTGGTCGCGGAGATACCGGAGCCAGGCAGCGTGCCCGGCGGAACGGCCTCGCGCGCTTCTTCCGGCAGCAC
>DATLMN010000154.1:0-4932 GCA_035537255.1 Pyrinomonadaceae bacterium
GCGCCTGGCCTTAAACGACCGTGCCTCGAAACTTCCGGCGGACGATCCGCTGCGCCAGCGCCTTGAGGTTGCAAGCGCGCAGGTGGACGAATTGCGCCGCAAGATCGTCGCGACCAAAGAGGGCGGCATGATTACCGGCGAAGAGCGGCTGCGCGAGTTTTTGACAGAGCTGTACAGCAACATAGTCTTTTACGAAGGCCGTCCTTCGCAGGTACAGGTGGAGCGCACAGAAGTGCTCGGGCGCGAGATGGGCGACGTGGTCAAGGATTTCGACGCCTGGATTGCTAAGGAGCTGTCGGACATCAACGCTGCGCTCGTCAAGAAAAAGCTTGAGCCGATCAGGCCGCTCACGCGCGAAGAGTGGGAGAAGAGCGAATAACAGCGAAGCCTTTCGGCGCGCTCTCTCTTTCAAGTTTTACGATGCTCTTTCGCGGAAAACATTGAGGCCACCCCGCCGGGTGGCCTTAATCGTATATACTACCTCGCGGTGCGCGCGCGCCGCATCAAAGCTTTTTTTGACGAGATGTTTTAAGCTATCTAAGACGTGGGACGCCGCACCCTCTGACCCTGGACAAGACTGGAAAGCTGATTCGTCCGTTCGGACGCCCTTGCAATGTTTTTATGACCCCCGACAGGCCGAATAAAGTTGAAGAGATATTCGAGTCGGCACTGAGCCGCGCGCCCCACGAGCGGGACGCTTACCTGACGCAGGCCTGCGAGGGGGACCAGTCTCTGCGGACTCGTGTCGAGACGCTGATCGAAGCGCACGAGCAGGCCGTCGGCTTCGTCGACGGAGCTTCGGCGTTTGATTCCGATTCCACGCCGACCCTTGTGGACGACGTGCCCTTCGGCATGATCGGGCGGCGCATAGGCTCTTATAAGCTCGTGCGCGAGATCGGGCGCGGCGGTATGGGCTCTGTCTATCTGGCGATTCGCGCCGACGATGAATACCAGAAGCAGGTCGCCATCAAGCTCATCAAGCGCGGCATGGACACGGACTTTATCATCCGCCGCTTTCGCCACGAGCGACAGATTCTAGCCACGCTCGATCATCCATACATCGCTCATCTCTTAGACGGCGGGACGACCGAAGACGGCCTGCCCTACTTCGTCCTCGAATACGTCGAAGGGAAATCCATCTATCATTACTGCGACGCGCTGAAGCTTCCACTAACGGAGCGTATCAAGCTGTTTCGCAAGGTCTGCTCCGCAGTCCAGTACGCGCACCAGCAACTGGTCATTCATCGCGACATCAAGCCCGGCAATATCCTCGTCACCTCGGACGGCACGCCGAAGCTTTTAGACTTTGGCATCGCCAAGATTTTGAACCCGGAATTCGCCTCGCAGACTCTCGACCCGACCACCGCCGCCTTGAGGATGATGACGCCAGAGTATGCCAGCCCCGAACAGATACGCGGCGAGCCCGTCACAGCGGAGAGCGACATCTACACGCTCGGCGTGATGCTCTATGAGCTATTGACGGATCATCGCCCGTACCGCCTGCGCAACCGTTTTTCGCTGGAGCTGGCGCGCATCATCTGCGAGGAAGAGCCTGAGCGCCCGAGCGTCGTCGTCGGACAAATCGAAGTCATCACGGTCGAAGGCGCAGAGCCCTTCGAGGTGACGCCGGAGACGGTCGCACAAGCGCGCAGCTCCACGCTCGAACAGCTTCGCCGTCAACTCTCCGGCAGCCTGGACAACATTATCCTCAAGGCGATGCGCAAAGAGCCTGAGCGTCGCTACCAATCTGTCGAAGAATTCTCGGAAGACCTGCGCCGCTATCTTGAGGGACAGCCAGTCTCCGCGCCCGCTTACCTGCCCGGCGCAGCCGCCGCCGGAGCATCGGCAGCCGGTACGGAAATCAAGACGGACGAGCCGACGACCTCCGCCAGATCAATCGCCGTGCTGCCCTTCAAGGTGCTGCGCACGGAAGAGAAGGGCGATGAGTTTCTGGGGATGGGTTTGACCGATGCGATCATCACCAAGCTCAGCAATATTCATCGCATCATGGTACGGCCCACCAGCTCAGTCCTCAAATACTTTGACGGCGAGCACAGCGCGCAGGCCGCAGGCTACGAGCTGGGCGTCAGTTACGTGCTCGACGGAAGGATTCAGCGCGCAGGGGATCGTGTGCGCGTCACAGTCCAACTGGTTCGCGTGCGCGACGGCACTCCCTTCTGGGCAGCCAAGTTCGACGAGAGCTTTACAGACATTTTCTCTGTCGAAGACTCTGTCTCAGGCCAGGTGGCCGAAGCCCTGATTCCGCGACTGACTGGCGAAGAGCGAGAGGTCTTGAATAAGCGCGAGACGGAGAACGCCAGCGCTTATCAGGCATATCTCAAGGGGCGTTACTACTGGAATCGCTTTACGAACGACTCGCTGGCACGCGCGCTCGAACAGTTTCAGGAAGCGATCCGTCTCGACCCGAATTACGCTCTGGCCCACGTCGGCGTGGCGGACTATTACAACTGGGCGGCGATCTATCACATGCTGCCGCCGAAGGAATGCTACGCGCGCGCGAAAGAGTCTGCCATCCGCGCATTGCAGATAGACGACACGCTGGCGGAAGCCTACGCGACGCTGGCCTCCGCAACGCTCTGTTACGACTGGGACTGGGAGCGCGCAGAGCAGATGTTCAAGCGCTCGCTTGAGCTGAACGCGAATAATCCCGGCTCGCACGAGGCTTATTCCTATCTCTTAAACGCGCAGGGCCGTTTCACAGAAGGGCTCAAAGCGATGCGCCGCGCCGCAGAGATCAATCCGCTCTCTGTGATGGATGCCGCGATGGTTTCGTGGAGTCTCTATCAGGCGCGCCGCTACGACGAAGTCATCACACAAGCGCAGCGCGTCTTCGAGATTGACCCGGAGTTTGGCGTCGGCTACATCGCGCTCTCCGCCGCCTATGAGCGCAAAGGCATGATCGAAGAGGCGATTGCGGCCGGTCGCAAAGCCGTCACATTTCTGCCCGGCGCAGTTATTCCTTTATGGGCGTTGGCCCATGCGCTGGCCGTTTCCGGACAGGAAGAGGAAGCCAGAGAAATCCTGGCCGACATGGAGCGCTTGTCAAAGGAGCGCTACGTCTCGTCCTATCACATGGCGATCATCCATACCGGACTTGACGAGCCGGACGAAGCCTTCAAGTGTCTGGAAAAGGCTTATAAGGATCATGACCCCTGGATGATCTGGCTCGGCACAGAGCCCAAGCTCGATCCGCTGCGAAGCGATTCGCGATATGCCGAGCTACTGCGCTGCGTCGGTCTGGACGAGACGACGCGCGCACTCTCTCTTCCCGATTCTCTGCAAAGACGTGAAGCGTACGCCACCAGAAAAATGGTCACGAGCGATCCCGTATCGCGTGAGAGCAGCATCACGGACGAGGCGAGCGCTCACCGCAGCGTCGCAAAGGCCATGCGAACGGCAGAGATCACCGTAGGCCCCTCGACAAGATCAGAGCCTGAAACTTTCTTTCGTCGACACAGGACGAGCCTGATTGCGCTCGCGCTCGTTGCGTTTGTCGCCATTGCTGCTTTGGGCTTATACAAATTCTACTTCTCGCGCCCCGCCGTGCATTTTCAGACGATGAAGGTGACGAAGCTGACGGCGACGGGCAATCTGACGCGCGCGGCCATCTCGCCCGACGGCAAGTATGTCGTCTATACGATGGACGAGGCCGGGCGACAGGGTCTCTGGGTCAGACAGCTTGCGGTCGCCAACAGTATTCGCATCGTCGCTCCGGCCGATGTCGATTATCGCGGACTGACCTTCTCGCGCGACGGCATCTATATCTATTACGTGGTCACGGAGAGGAACAACAAAGGTCAAAAGGGTCGCCTTTACCAAGTGCCGGCGCTCGGCGGATCAGGCAGAGAAGTCAAAGCGGATGTGGACAGCCCCGTCAGCTTTTCACCTGACGGAAAGCGCATGGCCTTTATACGCAGCGACACGGCACAGGGCACTGAGGCGCTCATCGTCGCGGGCGATGACGGCAGCGCAGAGCAGCAAATCGCTTCCAAAAAATATCCGGATCATCTCTCGACCGTATCCGCCCCCGCGTGGTCTGCGGACGGGCAGAGAATCTCGTACGGCATCAGTAGCTCCGACGCGAAAGGTTTTTATATGAAGCTGGCGGAGGTGCGCGTCGCGGACAAGGCCGAGCAGCTCATCACGCCGCAACGCTGGGTAGAGGTGGGCCAATCGGCCTGGCTCTCGGACGGCAGCGGACTCCTTCTCTCGGCACAGGACGAAAACTCTTCGCTGCTTCAGCTCTGGTATCTCTCTTACCCGGGAGGAGAAGCGCGGCGCATCACGAACGACCTGAGCGATTACAAAGGCGTCAGTCTCTCTGCGGATTCACACGGGCTGCTGACAGTGCAGAGCCAGACGTTCACCAGCATCTGGACGGCGAACATCGATGACACCAGCCGTCTCTCGCAGATTACTTCTGGCGCGGGTCGCTACGTCGATCTCTCCTGGACGCCAGAGGGCACGATCCTCTACGGCTCGGACTCCTCGGGCACTGCCGACATCTGGGAGATGAACGCGGACGGCTCGAATCAGAGACAGTTGACGGCGGGCGCTGGAAGAAACTACGCGCCCGTGGCTTCACCGGACGGGCGCTATGTTCTCTTTCATTCTAATCGCTCGGGCGTGTGGCAAATCTGGCGTATGAATCGTGATGGCAGCAACGCCGTGCAATTGACGGACGGCAAAGAGAACAGCAACTGGCCGCAGGTTTCTCTGGATAACCGCTCGGTAATTTACGAGCACATAGACGCGGGCACGTTCCCTGTCCTCTGGAAAATGCCGATTGACGGCGGCGCGCCTGTTCGTCTGACGGATAAGCTCTCTATGCGAGCGTCCGTCTCACCCGACGGACGAATGATCGCTTACTGGGAAAAGGACGCAGAGCCGAACGCGCCGTGGCGCATCGCT
>DATLMN010000155.1:0-7455 GCA_035537255.1 Pyrinomonadaceae bacterium
AAAATTGGCCCGGCAGCCTGCGAGGTGCTGCCGGGCCTTTAAGGTATGGAACGGTGGGTTTAAAACCCCGTCCCGCATGATTCATCCTTTAGAAGATGAACTTGATCTGGTAACGAATGACACGAACCGCAGAGTCCGTGGTCGCCGTGTCCGGATTAAGGAATCTTCCGGCAACGGCGCCCGTGACCGTGGAACTGATGCCGGTTCCGACGACCCCGAAGATGTTGGACAGAACATTCACAGGTGACTGTACGAACTGCGGATGATTGAAGGCGTTGTAGAGTTCAACGCGGAATTCAACCGACTTGTTCTCCGAAATCCTCGTCCTCTTCGTGATGTTCAGGTTCGTGTTGTTGATTCCGGGCGAGCGCTCGCTGTTGCGAGGCGCATTGCCGAATTGGCCGATGCCCGCGCCGGTGCCTGCCAGAATACCGATGTACTCTGCATCCAAAGGATTGATACAGGCATTGTTGTTATCCGGGTTGCGGTAAACCACTGTGCCAACTGCCGCACCGCAATTGATGGCCGCCGTGGCGACAATCGGTACGGCGCGCACGTTGTTGTTGACCGCCGGATTGTAGAGCGGGCGATCAAGAGCGCCGCCTAATTGATCGGCGTCCACATTGTTGAAAACATTGTAGGGCACGCCGGACTCGAAGGTGGTCACACCGGCGATCTGGAATCCGCCGAGGATGTGGCCGAGAACACCGCGCTGCTCTCTGAAGTATGGAATCTCATATACATAGGTGAAGCTGGCGCGATGCGGACGGTCGAAGTTCGAGTATGACCACTCGTTCCGCAACCCGTTCGGGGCGAGGATCGAGGGGATCGCCTGTGCGGGCGAGTTCGACGCGATGGTGTTGCCAAAGACCTCACTACCGTTGTCCAGGAACTTGGACCACGTGTAAGCGGCTGTGAAGGTGAAGTTGTCGGCGAAACGACGACGGACTTCAACCTGCCCGGCGTGGTACATGGATTCGCCGCCGTTGCCGCGAACAGTGCGCGTGCCCTGAAGATTATCCAGACGACCGGACAAGCCGATGACGGACGTGTTCGTTCCCGGAGGCGTGACGCGCAACGAAGTCGGAACCAGCGGATTGTAGTCTTCCTGCAGGAACAGCTTGACGCCCCTCGTGCCGACGTAAGACATATCCAGAATCAGATTGTACGGCAGCGAGCGCTGGAATCCGGCTGACCAACGAAGGTAGTACGGGTTGACAAGGCGCGGATTGATCAACGTCTGACCGCTGAGCGGCGTCAGCGGCGCGGCAACTGTCGGGAAGTTACTGCTCAGATTCGCCAGACCGCGCGGACCGTTGCTGTTCGTTGAGTTGGTGGTCGTGACGATCAGGTTAGGCGATGAAGCCTGCGCGTTCGAGGCGATGTTGTTGAAGAACGAGTCGTAGCCGACCTGGAAACCGGCGCGGAACACTGTCTTCTTATCGCCGACTAAGCGAGACATAAAGCCGTCAGTGACCGAAGGCGAGTAAGCGATACCGAAGGCCGGGCTCCAGTTGTTCTGGTCATGATGCACGCTGTTCGGTGCGCTGAACGGGCCGGTGCGCGTCGCGGGATCGGTGTTGAAGAGTCCCGTGAAGGCCGGCGTGCGCAGCGAATTAAACGGCGTGCCGAAGTTTTCGTAGCGGACGCCGAGCGTCAGGGTCAGAGCCTCTGTCACTTTCCAGCGATCCTGAAGGAAGAACGCGATGCGATACATTTGCGGGAAATATACGCCGCTACCGAAATCGCGGCTGGCTGAACCGGCCGTGCCGCCGAAGTCTTCGATGAAGTTAGCCAGAGATGAACGAGGGCCGTTGGTGGTGCTGGCCGAGTAGGTCAGCGAGCCGCGCTGATTGGACGGCGCGGTCTGCGTTGAAATCTGGCGCAGGAAGTCCACGCCGAAGCGGAACGTGTGATCGCCGCGAATGTGCGTCGCCGTATCCTGAATCACGTAGTTGTTGGCGATGCGTCCCTGCGGGAAGGTGGCCGGGACACCAAACGTGTTACCGGCGTTCGAGGAAAGGCCTGAGCCCTGAATGGTGACCGCCGGGATCGTGCCCGCCGGGCCTTCGGCATCCGTGATCGGGAAGCCGAGCGCGATGCGGTTGTAACCGACGCGCATTTCGTTGGTCGTCGTCGGTGAAAAGACGTGCGTCTCAGTCACGAGGAAGTTATAGAAGCGACCTTCAAAGTCGGCATCGAAACCGGGGAAAGACGCCTGACCGCCGAGCGGGAAGTACTGTCTGTCCCACAGCATACGACCCGAGAGCTGATCGTTATCGCTAATCTTGTGATCAACGCGCGTCTGCCACTGCGGCTCGTAGAAGGTGGCGCTATAGTTCCTGACGAATGTGCCGATCTCAACGCAACCGCGATTGCCCGGTCCGGGCACGCCCGCAGCGGAGCAGGCCGTGTCTGATCCGGCGACGGTTCCCGCCAGTCCGAGTCCGATGAAGAACGGGTTCGCCGTTCCAACCGTCCCCGCTGTTGCTGCGAGAAGGGCATTGAGGTTCGGGCTCGTCCCGCCGAAGATGGCGTTCAGTGTCGCGCGGCCAGCGGCCGTCGGCGTCACAAGCGCTGCCGCTGAAGTCGAGCGAGCGCGATCCTGTTGATAAGCGCCGAAGAAGAAGGTGCGATTGCGACCTTCGTAGCCGGGTAAAATCACCGGGCCGCCGATGGTGCCTGCGGCGATATACTCTGTCGCCGACAGATTACGTTTCCTCAGGATGATATCAGGATTGGTCGGGTCCCTGACGATGACCGCCGGGTCGCGCGACTGCAACGAGGAGATCGCATCGTCGCTCATCGTGTCATAAAGGAAAGAGACGGTGCCGTGAAAATCGTTCGTACCTGACTTGGTGATGATGTTAATGACAGCGCCACCGGCACGTCCGAACTCCGCGTCGAAGTTGGAAGTCTGAACAGAGACCTCCTGAACGGCATCCGGGTTGGTGATCTGGAAGCCCTGACCGGCAACCGAGATGTCGTTGTTCTCCGTTCCGTCGATCAGGAAGTTGTTGGAACGGCCGCGTGCGCCGTTGACGGAGAAGGTGCTGGCTCCCTGGCTACCGCGATTGGTGGAAACGCCCGGAAGGGTGAGCGCCAATGCCGCCGGGTTGCGGCCGACATAGGGCAACTCTGTCACGCGCTTGGTTTCGATATTGCCGCCGCGCACGGGAGCTTCCGTCTGGAGCAGCGCAGTTCCTTCCGCCGTCACGTCCACAGTGATCTGCTGCCCGCCCGGAGCAAGCGGCGCATTGACCTCTGCCGTCTGGCCGCCCTGTACGGGAATGTTGGTCTTGACGACCTCGCCGAATCCGCTGGCGGTAAATTTGAGTGAATAGTTGCCGGGATCAATCGCGTCAAAGCGGTAGAACCCTTCGTCGTTAGTCACCGTCGTACGCTCGACGGTGGTTCCAAGGTTGGTCAATGTCACGGTTGCGCCGCTAATCACAGCGCCGGTCGGATCAGTCACGGTGCCGCTCACTGTGCCTCGGCTTGTCTGTGCTGAAACGGCCAGCGAGAGACCAAGCATCGCGACCAGGAGCATAAGCGCTCTTATCTTCATGTGGGACTCTCTCCTAAAAGAAAATTATCTCGGCGATCAATCTCGCCAGGGTTTCGGGCTAATGGTTTGCAAAATACCCGACATTGGTATTAAGCCAACGTCTGTGCCTTGAACATCCAAAAAAATTTTTGTTTTGTTCGCCGGAACGTTCGGGATGAATTGAGTAGCAAACGTTAACCACTCGTTGCCACTCCTTACGAGCAAGTTAGAGAAGGTCGGGTTTTTCAGCAAGCGCTGCGAGTCTGTAGTTGCTTCCAAGCTCTTTCGCGTCTTCAGAAAACCCTTATCTTCCTGACTCCTTGCCCGTGCTTGGAATCCCCTCCAAAATCGTTTGATTCCAATAAGGGAAACTGTTGAAGCAATTGCTGTTCCAGTCATACCCGGCCATGCGCCACCGGATAAACGGATTAAATTCAAAAGGCTAGCCAAAGCGCTGGCCTTAGAGGCCGGCGAGAGCCTTGCGAAATTTGAATAAATCTTGAAATTCTCGGATTTATCTGGATTTATCGGGGCTGGCCGATTTTGTCCGTGCCAGCTCCCCGGACGGCCTCCGACATCCTTAAGAGGAAACATCTCAACCGGCCGGAACGAATCTCTTATTCTGAGTGCTTCAGCTCTGTAACCGCCGATGTTTTTAGTTCCCGATCATGCGCTCTCCTGACCAGAGCGTTCTGTGTTCCGACACGCAATCGCCGCCGTGTTACTTGAAGGTCTGTGCGCGCGCCGTGCTGATTTCATTATCAGCGAGAGAGCGAGCGCGTGAGCAGGTAGCGCCGATTGCGACGGAGGCTGTGATAGAATTCGTCGCTGTCAGTTGAAACCCGCTCCACTTTTATTTTTATCGAAGCATGGCAACGGTCATATTCAACCAACTGTCTCTCGCTCCGCTCGGCGCAGGCGATCTGATCGACCGCGCTGTGCGCCTTTATCGTCATCACTTCATCACGTTGATCGGTATCAGCGCGCCGCCGGTGCTGATCTCTACGCTCGGCTCTGTCCTGTGGACTGTCGGCTGGCGCGAATTTGTAGCGACGAGCAGCGAGGTCTCTCTGGCGATCTACGTCACCATGTTGATTGTGGGCGGGACGCTGCTGTTGACGGGGACGCTCCTGAACCTGATCGTCATGGCCGGAGCGACGCGCAACCTGGTGACGCATCTTTTGTGGAACGAGCCTGTGTCTGCGCGCACGACTTACCGCAATGTGCGCGCGCGCTTCTGGGGATTGCTCGGCGCATCGATACTGGTCGGCGCATGGGTAGCCTTCTCGGCCGCGCTGGCTTTCTTCGGCTGGATGATGATCTTCTACATCATGGCCCTCGGAGCAATCCTGTTTGCATTCGTGGCGAGCTGGCTCTCGGCAATCGTGGGGTTCGTCGGGCTGCTGTTCTCTCTGGTCGCGGGCCTGTGGTTCTTCTTTTTTCTCATCAAGCGTTTCGTCTATGTGCCGCAGGTGATGCTGGTCGAGGGCAAGGGTGTGTTTGAAGCGTTCACTCGTAGCTCTGCGCTGGCGCGCGGTAACGTGCGGCGCTTGATGGCAATGTTTCTCTTCACGACGTTCGCCAGTTGGGCGGCGCTGATGATCCTGATTATTCCGCTCGGGTGGTACGGTTACTTGAACGGCATAGACCCCTCGCCGTTTAATGCCGCGAGCTGGCCCGCTTGGTACGCGATAGGCTATAGCGTGGTGAGCCAGTTAAGCTCTATCCTGCTCGCGCCGATCTGGACGCTCGGCCTGTCGCTGCTTTACGTCGACGAGCGCGTGCGGCATGAAGGCTACGATATAGAGTTGATGGCGGCGCGCGTGCTGGGCGAGATGCCTCTGCGCGCGGGCGCGCAGGAGACTGCGTCTTACATTCCGGCGCTCGTGACCACGGACGCGCCGCAGAGCAAGCCTCCGGCACAAACATCCGGCACGTACGGCTCTGTGCTCAATCTTCGCTAAACTTGAACGGTGAGTAATATCAAAGACTCCATCACAGACACGCATCAAACCCTCAGGGCTAAGCGCCACGGCGGCGTAAGAAGTCTTGATCTGCGAAGAGTAAATGTAAACGCTTTGAATTTACGAAGCGTGCGGTGCGTACTGTGCGCGCTGCTCTTGATCATCGTCTCATGCGCAGGCGCAAACGCTTACACCTCGATCTCTCTGGCCGAATATCGTGAGCGGGTAGCGCGTGCTGCCATCGCGCTCGACTCCCTCTCATCATTCGATGAAGAGATAAGCGAAAGGGAGCGCGCCGCGCAGATCAGCTCGACCCTGAGCGAAGTTCGCAAGTCGATTCCGCAGACGCTGGCGGTCGAATGGAACGGCGCGCCCATGCAAGTCAATAACTCCTGGCTCGAAGATGCGCTCAAGCAGTATGAAGAGTACTCGACCCCCAATGTGATACTTGGCAGCGGCGGCGACGAATCGCTTATAAGCGCCAGACGTTCCGCCCTGCTCGCGAGCATCACAGAGCGCCTGCACGCGCTCACAGAACGTCTGGACGAAGTATTGAAACTGAGCGCCGGAGCACTCAGCAAGGATGAAGAGAAAGCGCGTTTGGCAGCGATCCTGCGTCGCCCGGAATATAACAAGGAGGCACAGGAGAGCGCTCTCTCTCGTATCTGGGAGAGCATCAAAAGCTGGCTGCGCAATCTTTTCCCCAGGCGCGAGCCGGAGCAGATAGAAGCGGGCCGGCGTGTCCCTTTCCTGACAAAGCTGGCTGAGCTTCTCGTCATCGCGCTGGCGCTGTCCGCCATCGCTTATGCCGCCTGGAAATTCCTGCCACGCTTTTTACGCAATCGCGGAGGCCGTCGGCGCGAGAAACGCGAGGCGCGCGTCGTGCTCGGCGAACGTCTCGCGCCGGATCAGACGGCCTTAGACATTCTCTCGGAAGCCGAACGGCTCGCGCGAGCTGGCGATATTCGCGGCGCGATTCGCAAGGGCTACATAGCGATCCTGTGCGAGCTTGGCGACCGTAAAATTTTAAGTCTCGCGCAGCACAAGACCAATCGCGATTATCTGCGCGCACTGGCAGAGCGCCGCCCGCTCTACGGCGAGATGCAGGTGCTCACCAACAGTTTTGAGAACCACTGGTACGGCTACGCGCCCGGCACAGAGAACGACTGGACTACTTTCCGTATGCACTACCAACGAGCGCTCAAGGAGGGATGAAGGATAAGGGATGAGGGATGAATGATTGAAGTACCTTTCAAATGAATCAATCACTCAAACCTTTTCATCCCTCATCGCTGCGCCCTCATCCCTGCTTTTATGCGTCAACGTCTTGCCATCATCATCGGTATCGGAGCTGTGCTCTTTGTGCTCATAGGGCTCAATGCCGCTTCGTATGTGGAGATAGAGCAGACGCCGGACTCCGAGTATGACCCGAATCGCTCGACCTATAACTCCGGCGCGACGGGGACACGCGCCCTTTATGATTTTCTTCGCGAGTCCGGTAGAGAAGTGACGCGCTGGCGCGAGACGCCCATCGCTCTTTCGAGCAGCAGCCGCGCACAGCCTCGTACCTTCGTCGTGTTGGAGACAAAGCTTCCGTTCGAGCCGGATGAAGTCCAGAACCTGATGCGCTGGGTCGAGCGCGGCGGTCGGCTCGTCATCATTGATCGCAGACCGAACCCGCGACTGCTGCCGGATTCCGGCGACTGGAAAATCGCGACCGAGCTGAAACAGTATCCGACCGCAGACGTTCACGCTGACAATCCGGAAGAGATGACGGCGGGCGTCTCGCCTGCGCGTCCCACTCAGCCGACACCTCTGACGAGCAACGTCGAAACAGTCATGCCGTCGCGATTCGCCGGTCTGATCAGCATCTGGCAGCCAACGGAAAAGAAGCCTGGGATAGTCGGCCTACAGCAAAACCCTGATCAGGAGAGGGAAGAAGAT
>DATLMN010000156.1:0-8213 GCA_035537255.1 Pyrinomonadaceae bacterium
ACGAACTCGTTCATACGGCTGATGACCGCAGCCTGCGAGCCGCCAGGCTTGACGTTGGCTAAAAGAGTGACCTGCCGCTGGCGATTGAGACGATCAATGGCCGACGGGCCTGCTCCCTCTTCGACGCTGACCAGATTGTCCAGACTCACCCAACCAATCTTCGTAGAGGGAACGATCATGCGCTTTAAGCCCTCGACGCTCGCCCTGAACTCGCCCGTCGCACGCACTCGAATGTCGTACTGATCCGCGCCCGCGTTAAAGGTCGAGACCTTTTGTCCAGCGACCAGCGTGTTAAGCGCCTGCGCGATGTCGCCGACGCGGACACCTAAATCTGCTGCGTGCTCTCGATGAATGTGTACGCGCAGCTCCGGCTTGCCGTTGATCAAGGTCGAATCGGCGTCGACGACATCCGGAATGGTCTTCATCTTGGCGAGCAGCTCTTCGGAGTATTTCGTCAGCCTTTGCAGATCAGGCCCGCCGATGACGAATTGAATATCGGCGTTGCGAAAACCGCCGCCGGAGATGGCCGCGACCTGCTGCACACTCGTGCGCAGTTGATCGGGATACTGTTGCAGGTATTTCGCGAGCACTTCTGTGCGGGCGCGCACCATCACCTGATCCTGCGTGACGCTGCGCTCCTTGATCGGCTGCATGCGGACGTAGATGGAAGCGTTGTTGACCAGCTCCTGCTGGCCGCCGCCGATGGTCACGAGCGTGTCCGTCACGCCGGGCAACTGTCGCACGTCCGCCGCGATGCGCTCGACCAGCGCAGAAGTCGCAGGCAGCGTGTAACCTTCCGGCGCGCGCACGTTGATCTCGAACTGCGACTGGTCGTCCACGGGCAGAAAGTTTTTGCCGACGAACATAAAGAGCGGCACGATGCTCAGGATAGTGCCGACGCAAAGGAGCACGACGACCCAGCGATGACGCATGGACCAGTTGAGCATCATCGTGTAAGTGCGGTCAATCGGACGATAAAAGCGCGACTCCTTAGAGCTACGCTCGGCCTTCGGCACGCCCGAAGCCTTAAGCTCTCGCTCAGTTTCTTCGCTCGTCTTCTGCGGCGGCGTTGTGCCTTCTAACGCTCCTTGCGCGTTCGCTTCACCGTCAAAGACATTCTTTTCCGGCCCGTCTTCGGCGGCGACGACGCGCGATTCGTTGGCCAGCGCCGAGGGAGCGTCGCCCTCTGAAGGCTCGCTTCCAGTGCCTGCGGGCAGAGGATCGTTCTCGCGCTTGATGAGGCGCGCAGCGAGCATGGGCGTCAGCGTAAACGAAACGAGCAACGAGACGGCGATGGCGAACGACGACGTAAAGCCGAACGAGGACATAAAGCGTCCGACGATGCCGCCCATAAATCCTACGGGAAGAAAAACAGCGAGCAGTGAAAGCGTCGTCGCCATGACCGCCAGACCGATCTCGCGCGTACCCTGAATCGCCGCTTGAAACGGCGGCATTCCCTTCTCTTCGACGAAGCGGTAAATATTTTCTAAGACCACAATCGCGTCATCGATCACGATGCCAACCATCAAGGTCAAAGCAAGCATCGTGATCTGGTTGAGCGTGTAGCCCATCGCCGCCATCAGTCCGAAGGTCGCGATGATGGAGGTCGGAATCGCGATGGCCGCGATAAAGGTCGAGCGGAAACTCCAAAGGAAGATAAAGACGACGAGGGCCGCAAGGATTCCGCCTTCGATCAGGTGCGTCTCGATTGATTCGAGCGATGCCTTGATAAAGATGGATTGATCGCCGACGACTTCCGCACGGAATCCCTTGGGCAAGGTCGGCGCAATCTCTGCCAGTCGCTCTTTGACCGCGTCTGCGACCGCGACGGTGTTCTGTCCGGACTGCTTGGAGACGACGAGAGTGACGGCAGGCTGGCCATTTAGTCTGGCTTCTGTGCGCTGTTCTTCAGCGCCGTCCTCTACATAACCTATGTCGCTGACCTTGACGGAATACGAGCCGCGATTGGCGACTACGAGGTCGTTAAAGCTCGCAGGGTCTGGAATACGACCGAGAGTTCGGACGGTCAATTCACGTGTGCCTTCGTCAACGCGCCCGCCGGGCACTTCCAGATTCTGCGCGCGCACGGCTGCGGCGACTTCCGCGACCGTCACGTTAAAGGCGCGCAGCTTATCGGGGTCGACCCAGATTTGTACTTCGCGCTGGCGGCCTCCGATGATCTGCACCTGGCCCACGCCGTTGATCGATTCGATGCGCTCCTTGATCTGCTTGTCTGCAATGTCCGTTACTTCTCTGAGAGAGCGCGGGGCTGAGACGGCGATGCGCAGCACCGGCGCGGCATCCGTATCCAGCTTCTGAATGACAGGTTCTTCGGAGGTCTCGGGCAGGTCTGGGATAATCAGGTTGACCTTATCGCGCACTTCCTGCGCGGCCACGTCCGCGTTCTTCTCAAGCAGGAAGGTGATGAAGACCTGCGAGACGCCTTCGACGGAGGTCGAGCGCAGCTCGTCAATACCGCTGATGGTGTTGACAGCGCCTTCGACCTTGTCCGTGATCTCGGTTTCGACTTCCTGCGGAGACGCGCCCGGATTGACGACCGTCACGGTCACGGTCGGCAGGTCTATCTTCGGAAACAGATCGACGCCCAGCGCCCTGAACGAGAAGAGACCGACGACCGTCAGAGACAGAATCAACATCGTCGCGAAGACCGGACGGCGAACACAAATTTCAGCAAGCTTTTGCATATCTCAATTTTGGATTTTAGATTTTGGATTTTAGATTAACGCTTACCTGATCTCGAATTTTGGAATCAAGGCTTTCAAGCTCCATAGCTCGCCAATCCAAAATCCAAAATCTAAAATCCAAAATGGTCACTGTCTCACAGCCATTCCGTCGCTCAAGAGTTCGACGTTGCTGACGGCCACCTGCTCGTCTGCGGCGACGCCGGAGCGAATCTCTACCAGGTCGCCTTCCGCCTGGCCTAGCTGAACTAGACGCATCTCCGCGCGACCGTTCTTGATGACGAAGAGGTGGCTGGAAGCGCCTTCGGTGTGGACTGCGCGCGCGGGCACGAGCACCGCCGGAGACGCAGTCGCCTGCTGTATGCGCACGGTGGCGAACTGCCCGGGCTTCAACAATCCGTCGTTGTTCTCAACCTCCGCTTCGACAGTCAAAGTGCGCGAGGTCGCCGTCACGTTGGGCGAGATGCGCGCGATGCGGCCAGAGAAAGCGCGATCAGGATAGGCGGAGACATTGACGGAGACGCCCTGCCCTGCCTTGACCGCAGAGATAGTCTGCTCTGGAATGTCTATACGCATGCGCAGAGGGTTAGTTCTCACGATGGTCGCGACCTTAGAGGTCGGCGAAACGTACTCGCCCAGATCGGCCGGACGCTCCGAGACGTAGCCGCTGATCGGCGCGAAGACCAGCGCATAAGAGAGACTGCGGCGCGCCGCCGCGACCTGCGTCTCGGTAGTCTTGACGTTCGCTCGCTCGCGTGCGACCGCAGCGTAATCCTGCCGCGCACGTTGCAAAGCGGCCTCGTATTGCTCGCGCAACTGATCGCGCTGCGCCTTTTGCTGATCGTAAGAGGAGCGCGACACGTCGCCGGATTCGATCAATCGCTCAAAGCGGCGCAACTGTTTTTCCGCAAGCTCAAGCGCGACGCGCGTTGAGCCGACATCCGCGACCCGTTCCGGATCAAAGTTCTGTCCTGAACGAAGGCCGATCTTGGCTTCCGCCTGACGCACGGCGGCGCGCGCCTGCTCGACCTGCGACTGCGCCTGTTCCAAACGGATGCGCGAGTCCACGTCGTCCAGCCGCACGATCATCGCGCCCTGCTGAACATAGCTGCCAAGATCAACGCCGATGGCGACGACCTTGCCCGCGATGGAAGGCGAAACATCCGTCTGCTCGTCCGGGGCCAGACTTCCGGTCGCCTCGAAGAAGCGCGGCAACTGTCGCACGACGGCGGGCGCTGTCGTGACATCAACCACGGTCGTCGTGGTCGTCGTAGTCGTTTGCGCAGTCTTATTCGCTTGAGCTTTCGAGCCGCTGCAAGCGAGCCCTGCGAGGCTCAAGAGTGCAAGGACAAGTGCGAGAGAAACTAATTTTAATTTGCGAAGACTCATTTCGTCTGCTTCTTTTTGGCTGTGCCCTTCTGGACGCGCCCGACTTTTCCGCTGCGTGTCCCCTTCGGCAAGATTGCGTTGGTGTTGTCGGCGGTGATGCCGCTTAAAAGGAGCGAGGTAAATTCGCGCGCCGCCTGCTCGTTAGAGATGTCCAGTAGACGGCGCGTGGGGTCCCACAGGCTGTTGTTCAAAGAATGATGAATCACCATCCCTAAGAAAGCGCGCACGACGATGCGCGGCTCGATTTCGCGCAGCGCCCCCTCGCGCTGCCGCTCGCGTATGTACGCGCCTAACTGCTCGTAAACCTGTTGGACGTTTCTTTCCCAGAACATCTGCGCCAGTTGGTGACGTTCGAGCGCGGCATAGGTCAAGAGGCCCAGGAACTCCGTGTCGTGCTCGTGATGCTGAAGCAGAGCAAGGGCCAGACTCTCAAAAACGGCGCGGTCATCTTTGCGAAGGATGGCGGCACTGACCGTTTCGCCTTCGCACAAATCCAGATTGCCCCCGGCGCAAGCCTTGTGATCGAGGATGGCGGAGTACAGCTCTTCCTTGGTGGCGAAGTGGCGAAAGACCATCGCTTCGGAGACTCCTGCCGCCTGCGCTATTTCTTTGGTCGTCGTCCCGCGAAAACCTTTGCGGGCGAAGAGGCTGATGGCGACGAGGAGGATTTGCAGACGCCTCTCCTCGCCAGCCATCCGCGCCGTGGCGGAAGCGTTGGC
Organism: Pyrinomonadaceae bacterium; assembly: GCA_035537255.1. Lineage (GTDB taxonomy): Bacteria > Acidobacteriota > Blastocatellia > Pyrinomonadales > Pyrinomonadaceae > DASQYE01. The sequence continues at coordinate 4,811 of DATLMN010000156.1, forward strand.
CGTGGACGCGACGGCCGCTGTCGGCGGAATCAAAGCGTTGCTCTCGGACGTGATGGGTTGTTTGCTCAAACGGGCGATCCTTTTCGCGGGCTTTTTGAAAGTAAGTACTTACTTACCATCTTCGGTAAACGATGTCAAGATGGGATTAGTTTCAGGAAATTGGCCGCTGCTGCCTGTACTGTTCCCGACCTTTGCGCTATCTTAAGGCTGTACCTTTTCGCAACAAGATGAAGGCTCGCGCATGCGCACCAAGGGTGCGCGCTCCCGCGTCGTTACTAGGTTATGGCGACAGTGGAGCGCGAGCCAAAGGTGTCGGCACGTCGTTTGCTCAGCCTTAACCGGTGCGACACATTTAATTGAGAGTTTCTCGCACACTCATTTGGCACAGATAACCTAACTTTTAAGGAGAATAAGAGATGTCACAGAACAATCCTACAGGCGGATCAACAAAAGGCACTGGCTCATCGACTTCGACAGGCGGCAGCGGCAGCACTGGCAGCACCACCGGCGCGGGTTCGACCGGCGCGGGCAGCACCGGCACATCTGGCACCGGCACAGGCTCAACCTCGACTGGCACGGGCGGCAGCGGACAGAGTCTGACGCCTAGCACCACTTCGACTGGCGCGGGCGGCGGCGCTGGAACTGGCACGGGCGCGGCGACGGGTCTGGCGCAGACGGCCAAAGATTACGGCCAGAAGGTAGCCGATGCGGCCACGACGGCCAAAGATTACGTCTCGGACAAGATGACGCCGGTCGTTGATAAGATCAAGGATTTGCAGAACACAGATATTAAAGAGGTCGCTAACCAGGCCAAGGATTACGCGCGACAGAATCCGGGTCAGGCGATTTTGATCTCGGCAGCCGCCGGTCTCGTCCTGGGCCTCCTGATTCGCGGTAGCAGAAGATAAAAAAGCAGGGATGAGGGATGAGGGATGAGGGATGAATGATTGAGTGAAGATGTCAATTGACTCTGGCGCTCAAAATTTTTCATCCCTCATCCCTCCGCCCTCATCCCTTATTCAGAAGGGAGGGTCGAGCAATGGCCGATTTGGAGAGAAGCACGGCGGCTGCGCCCGCACCCGTAGCGCCGCAGACAGACATGGAGAGTCTGCCGACGCTGTTCGGGCGTCTGGGCGACGACGTGATGCGGCTTCTGGATACGAAGCTCAGTCTGTTGAAGGTAGAAGTCAAGGAGGACGCCGACGCTTATGTGCGCGCGGGCGTGATGATCAGCGTCGGCGGCATCATCGCGGCCATCGGTTTCGCGCTCGTCAATATCGCGCTCGCGTTTCTGGTCGCGACTCTGCTGCCCTATGATCCGCCGGTCAATTACGCGCTCGGCTTTCTGATCACGGGTGCGATCTATCTGGTGATCGGCGGCATCATCGTCGTCGCGATGAAGAATCGCCTGGGGAAGCGCGACATCGTGCCGAACAGAAGCGTTGACGAACTCAGAAAGGACAAGCAATGGCTGAAGAAAGAAATTTAGCGACCGTGCGCGCGCCCGAATCAACGGATGAAGATGTCACCAAAGAAGAGCTTCAGCGCCGCATGGAAGAGGCGCGCGAATCCATCACACAAACCGTAACGGAGATAAAAGACACAGTGGCAAACCAATATCAAGCGGTGCGAGAGACAGTCACGGAAGCCCTCGACTGGCGCGAGCAGTTTCGCAAACGTCCCGTAGCCTTTAGCGTCGGGGCGCTGTCCGTAGGCTTTATCGTCGGGTACACCATCGCGGGAACGTTCAAGGACGATGACCGCTCATACTATTATGACGCCGAAGATACAAGCACGGGACTGCCGCGCTCGCAGGCAGCGTCGCCCGCCAGCGCTTATTACGGCAGCGACACTGGCGAGAGCCGTTCGGCTGGCGGCCGCTCCTATGCTGCGCAGGCTTTGACGGGTAGCTCTTACGGCTCGTCCGACTTTGACGAATCGGCCGCCAGTGGCGCGCGTCGCGAGGCTGGCGATTATAGTCCGGCGACTTCCGTCTCAAGCCGTAACCTCGCGGCGGTCTCCGGCGGACAGGCGACGGAAACCTCGACGGAGGAAACGCCCAAAGGCCCTGGCCTGATCGAGAAGTTCAAGACCACCAAGGCTTACGACCGGTTGGAAGAAGAGGTCACTGCGCTCGGCGACCGCTTTATCAACGAGCTGTCGAAGACTGCGCAGACGGTCGTGCTGCCCGCGCTCTTTAGCAAAGTCAAGGAGCTGTTCGGCGTCGATCTTTCAAACAAAGAGGGTGAGGGCGCGTCGGGTCAGCGAGCAGCGGGCACGTCCGCGCATGGCCGAACGAGCGCCGAGACCAACGCCGCTTTATCCGGCGGCGCGCAGAGTTCCTTCGCGGGCGTTAATCGCGGCACTTCAGGGCGTGAGGACGACAGCACTCTGACAGGACGCGCGACGACGGGTGACGAAAGCGGCGCTGCTGGCGGTGCTACTGCGACCGGCGGCACTTCTACGTCTTACGCGACGAGCGAGAATCGCGGCTACGGAGCTTCGGCTGGTAGCGGCGGCAGCGACTACAAGCGCGGCTCTGATTAAAAGTGCGCGGGCGCTCTTTCTAAGGAGAGAGCGCCTGACTTGAGTGGCGCAGTCGCAGTCGTGATACGCGATGCCGCGCGGCGCGTTGTTAATGTTGGTGATGTGTGCATTGCACTTGCGCACCATCTCTGAACTCGCCTGACCTTAAGTGTCACGCGCGATTTGGAAAACCGAAGGGCGAGCTTCAAAACAGAGAGGCTCGCCCTTAACGATATTCTAATACCAGATTGAAAATCTAAATGAGGATGAGGGAAAGAGCGACGGCTATGTTCTCTCTTCTAAACAGGTCGGCAGGATGATGCTTACGGCGCGCACTCTCTGAACGGCGGCCAATGATTTTCAACAAAGCGTCTTGCCAATTGCCCCAGACAGGTGCTATGTCCTCGCATACGGCGGTTATTATCAATGCAACTTCGGGCGCGGATGATAAGGAGAGTACTCGCGTGCGACTCGCGGAGCTTTTTTCGGAACGCGGGAGCGATGCGCGTATTACTCTGGCAAAGAGCGGTAATGAGATAGTCGAGTTGGCCCGGCGCGCGGCGCGCGATGATTGCCACACTGTCATCGCTGGCGGCGGTGACGGGACGATCAATGCCGTCGCTTCCGCCGTGGTCGGGACTGACAAGCGGCTGGGCGTTCTGCCTCTGGGCACGCTTAACCATTTCGCCAAAGATTTAAAAATCCCGCTCGACCTTGAAGGCGCTGTCAGTAATATATTCGACGCTCACGTGGCGCGCGTCGATGTCGGAGAGGTCAACGGTCGTATCTTTCTCAACAATTCGAGCCTGGGGCTTTATCCTTCAATCGTCCGCCAGCGCGAAAAGCAGCAGGAGCGTCTGGGGCGCGGCAAGTGGCC